>CAYNFN010000475.1:0-8862 GCA_964396485.1 uncultured Alcaligenaceae bacterium | reverse complement strand
CTCCCACCCATTCACAACCCCATAGCTGGTAGCCTAGCGCCGCCACTGCCGGTTCGATCAAGATTTGAAGCTCGCCAATCATCATTTACGCAATAAAAAAGGGCCAATGGCCCTTCCCCTTATTAAAGTCATGTTTATGGTAGCGGGGGCAGGATTTGAACCTACGACCTTCGGGTTATGAGCCCGACGAGCTGCCAGACTGCTCCACCCCGCGACCGGATTGAAACCCGAAAAATCGAGTTCCAAGAAGCGGAATGATAGCAACGTAACGAGATGCACGTCAACCAAACAGCAGGATCAGATCGCGCGGTGCCGGTTTTTTCAGTCTTCTTCCAACCAATCCAGCAACGGCTGCCACTGTTCGAGGTCTCGCGCGCTCAGGTAATCGGGTAAGTCGAACACGCTGAGACCGTTGAAAGCCGCGTTCACATAGACCTGCGTGTCGCGCAGATAAGTCAACACGGGTAATTTGAACTGGGCAAGAAACGCCTCGAGAGTCGCGGCGGCCTTTGTCCTCGGATCCACGCGCATGCCAACGATGCCTACAAAGGTCTTGTGCTTTCGTATCGCCTTCTCTTCCATCAAGGTTTGCAGGAAAGTACTCGTTGCCGCCATGTCGAAAACCGATGGCTGCACCGGAACCAGCACTTTCTGGGCGAGTTTCAGTGCATGCTTGAGGTTCTTGCCATGCAGCCCGGCTGCGGAGTCAATAATGAGCCAGTTCGAGCCGCGCGGAATGGAGGGCTCGTCGTCATCGCGCGCGCCCAGCCTGTGAATCGCCGGCCGATCCGCGGGACGGATCGTCAGCCAGTTCAGCGAAGACTGCTGGCGATCGAGGTCCCACAGATAGACCTTCTCTCCGCGTGCTGCCAGACACCCCGCGAGGTTGGTCGCAAGTGTGGTTTTGCCGGATCCGCCTTTGGGATTGGCAAAAAGAACGGCTTTCATGTTTTTCTCCAGAACGGCACCGGCATTGATCGCTGCCGGATGGCGACAGTTCAAGCCGAATTGGCTTGCGTCTCCGCGGACTTCTCCTCCTCATTCTGAGCCGCGCCGGCTGCACCTTCCGCAACTTCCCCGAACAGTTGCACCTGCACCGCCAATTGTTCCGTCTCGACCAGCGAGCCGAGATCCTCCAGCGGCGGCAGTTCATCCAGCGAGCGCAGGTTCAGATCGTCCAGAAACGTCCGCGTGGTGGAGTAAAGCACCGGCCGGCCGGGCACTTCGCGGTGACCGACCTCGTCGATCCAGCCTCGCGCCTCAAGCGCCTTAAGTATTCCGCTGGATACCGTAACTCCCCGAATTTCCTCGATATCTCCGCGCGTGACCGGCTGCCGGTAGGCGATGATAGCGAGCGTCTCCAGCACCGCCCTCGAGTACTTCGGCGGTTTCTGGGGATTCAGCCGGTCCAGGAACTTTTGATAATCCGGTCGAACCTGAAGACGCCATCCACTGGCCACATTCACAAGTTCCGCGCCTTTCTCGGCCCATTCAGTGCGCAGTTCTTCCAGCATGCGGCGAATGACATCGGGACCGATTTCGTCGTCGAACATCTTTCTGAGATCGGCCACGGGCAAGGGTTCGGCGCTGCTTAACAACGCGGCTTCCAGCACACGCTTGATATGGGCTGGATCAGACAGAGGCAATTCCATGATTCAACTTCACGTAAATAGGTGAAAACGCACCCTGCTGGGTGACCTGTACAAGGCTCTCGCGCGCCAATTCGAGTATGGCGAGAAAACTAACCACCAGGACGGGCACGCCTGCCGTTTCATCGAAAAGGTCCTCGAAGCGGACGAATCGCAAGTGCTGCAGGCTACGCAAAATGCGGCTCATATGCTCGCGGACCGACAGCTGCTCGCGGGTGATTCTGTGGTGGCGCGTCATGCGCGCTCGCGCGATCAGCCCCAGCCATGCGTTGCGCAAGTCCTCGGGATTGACGTCCGGCAGCATTTGCTCGACCTCCCGGTCGAGCCAAACCTGCACCAGAGCGAAATCCCGTCCGGCCTGCGGCAACTCATTGAGCTGCTGGCCCGCGAGCTTCATGCGCTCGTATTCCAGCAACCGGCGCACCAGTTCTGCGCGTGGATCTTCCTCCTCCGGGCTCACCTGGGGCGGCCGCGGCAGGAGCATGCGCGACTTGATCTCAATCAATAGCGCAGCCATCAGCAGATACTCGGCCGCCAGTTCGAGCTGATGTTGCCGCAGCGCTTCGACATACTCCATGTACTGGCGCGTCAGGCTCGCCATGGGGATGTCGAGCACATCGAGGTTGTGCTTGCGGATCAGATAGAGCAGCAGGTCAAGCGGGCCCTCGAAAGTCTCGAGAAAAACACGCAGCGCGTCCGGCGGAATGTAGAGATCGCCGGGCAGTTCGAGTACCGGTTCGCCGCGGAATAAGGCAACCGGCTCGGCGGGGGATTCAACGGTCATTTTCTTGTATGGTGGAACGCCGCCGGAATCCTCTGCAACCCGATGCGAAGGCGCAACCTCGCCGCTTACACTCGCAGAGGACCGGCACGTTTCAAGGCACGAATTATCGGTCAAAACCACGGCTCTATCCAGCCGCTGACCAAATATTCGGCTCGCGCCAGCCGCCTTGAGCGATCACTTTCCCTTTTCGAAGCGGATCTTGCCTCCCACCGAAGTAACGCGAATTTGATCCTTGGGAGCGAACCGCCCTTCGAGGATTTCCTTTGCCAGCGGATTCTCGATCGTCGACTGGATCGCGCGCTTCAACGGACGGGCACCGAATACCGGATCGAAGCCTAGGTGGGCCAGTTCGGACAACACGGCATCGTCAACGTTCAGCTTCATATCCATCGCAGCCAGGCGCTTTTCCAGATGGGCGAGCTGGATCCTCGCGATCGATCTGATGTGCTTCTCATCAAGCGCGTGGAACACCACTACCTCGTCGATCCGGTTGAGAAACTCCGGCCGGAAATAGGACTTGACCTCGGCCATCACCGCCAGCTTGATCACCTGGTAGTCGTCGCCCGCCATCTGCTGGATCATCTGGCTGCCGAGATTCGAAGTCATGACGATCACCGTGTTCTTGAAATCCACGGTGCGGCCCTGACCGTCTGTCATGCGGCCGTCGTCCAGCACCTGCAACAGGACGTTGAACACGTCCGGGTGCGCCTTCTCCACCTCGTCGAGCAGGATCACTGAATAGGGCTTGCGGCGTACCGCCTCGGTCAGATAACCGCCCTCCTCGTAGCCGACATAGCCGGGCGGCGCGCCGATCAGGCGGGCCACCGAGTGTTTTTCCATGAACTCGGACATGTCGATGCGGATCAGGTGATCCTGCGAATCGAACAGGAACTCGGCCAGCACCTTGCACAGTTCGGTCTTGCCGACGCCCGTCGGCCCCAGGAACAGGAAGGAACCATAAGGCCGATTCGGGTCTGCCAGTCCGGCGCGGGAACGCCGGATTGCGTCCGACACCATGCGCACCGCTTCGTCCTGCCCAACCACGCGCGCATGCAGCCGCTCCTCCATGTGCAGCAGCTTCTCGCGTTCACCCTGCATCATCCTGGAAACCGGTATCCCGGTTGCGCGCGAAACCACTTCGGCGATTTCTTCGGCGCCGACCTGGGTGCGCAGCAGCTTGAATTTCGGCTGATCGGTCGAGGTTTCCGCCTTCTTGAGTTGCGATTCCAGCTGCGGGATCCTGCCGTACTGGAACTCTGAAACTTTCTGCCAGTCGCCCTTGCGTTTGGCGGCCTCCATTTCCAGCTTCAGTTTCTCCAATTCTTCCTTGATGTGCTGCGAACCCTGAACCTGGGCTTTTTCTGCTTTCCAGATTTCTTCCAGGTCCGAGTATTCCTTCTCCAGCCGCTTGATCTCCTCCTCGAGAGCCATGAGGCGCTTGCGCGAGGCTTCGTCCTTCTCCTTTTTTACAGCCTCGCGTTCGATCTTGAGCTGGATCAACCGGCGCTCGAGCTTGTCCATTTGCTCGGGCTTGGAATCGATTTCCATCTTGATGCGAGCGGCCGCCTCGTCGATCAGGTCGATTGCCTTGTCCGGGAGGAAGCGGTCAGTGATGTATCGATGCGAAAGCTCCGCCGCGGCAACGATGGCCGGGTCGGTGATTTCGACGCCGTGATGCAATTCGTACTTCTCCTGAAGTCCCCGCAGGATGGCGATGGTGCTTTCCACGTTGGGCTCTTCGACCAGCACCTTCTGGAAGCGGCGTTCGAGTGCCGCGTCCTTCTCGACGTACTTGCGGTATTCGTCCAGCGTAGTCGCGCCGACACAATGCAGTTCGCCGCGGGCCAGCGCTGGCTTGAGCATGTTGCCCGCGTCCATGGCGCCCTCCGCCTTGCCCGCGCCGACCATCGTGTGGAGTTCGTCGATGAATACGATGATGCGGCCTTCTTCCTGTGAGATCTCCTTGAGCACGGATTTGAGCCGTTCCTCGAATTCTCCCCGGTACTTGGTACCGGCCAGAAGTGCGGCCATGTCGAGGCTCAGTACGCGCTTGCCCTTCAGCGTCTCTGGCACCTCTTCGTTGATGATGCGCTGAGCGAGGCCCTCGACGATCGCGGTTTTTCCCACTCCAGGCTCGCCGATCAACACCGGGTTGTTTTTGGTCCGGCGCTGGAGAATCTGGATCACCCTGCGGATCTCGTCGTCGCGGCCGATTACCGGGTCGAGTTTGCCGATGCGGGCGCGCTCGGTAAGGTCAAGGGTGTATTTCTTCAGCGCTTCGCGCTGGCCTTCCGCCTCCTGGCTCTGCACGCCCTCGCCGCCGCGCACCGCGTCTATGGCCTGTACGAGCGCCTTGCGATTGACCCCGTGGCTCTTCAGCAGCTTGCCGGTTTCCCCCTTGTCGTCCGCCAGCGCCAACAGAAAGAGCTCGGAGGCGATGAACTGGTCGCCGCGCTTCTGCGCTTCCTTGTCGGTAAGATTCAACAGGCTGGTCAGTTCGCGCGAAACGCTGATCTCCCCGCCGTGACCTTCCACTTTGGGCAGCCGGCCAATGCTGGCCTTGAGGGCTTCCTTTAGCGGCGGCACATTGGCTCCGGCACGGGCGAGCAGCGACGCGGTACCGCCGTCCTCCTGCTCGATCAGCGCAAGCAACAGATGCTGAGGCTCGATGTACGGCTTATCCTGGCCGACCGCCATGCTCTGGGCATCGGCCAGCGCCTGTTGGAATCGGGTCGTGAGTTTGTCAATGCGCATTGCAGTTCCCTGGTTTCAGGTATTGACGCCTAGATTGGGCGTTAACCAACCAATTTCAACGGTTTGGATTCGGCCGAATTGAACCATCCGGCCGCTCAAGGTTGCCGGCCGACCGTAAAACTGGCAGATTTAGCTGAGACTTGCTTCCCAGGACTTCGCAAATATGAAGAACTTCCGACTGCTCCCGATGCCGGTGCCGGGCGTTCTGAGGCCACCGGCCATGGCCGACCACTTGAACATCGCCGCGCGCGCCACCGCGCCCGATCTGATCCAGCGGCTCGGCCAGATCCGCGGTGCGGTAACCATCAAACGGTCCATGGAAGACGCCAGATGATCTTCCGGCAACTAATCGACCCCGCCTCCTCGACTTATACCTACCGGTTTGGCGACGAAACAGTGCACGCCATCTGCACCCCGGGCCACACTCCCGGGAGCACCTGGTACCTGTGGCGCGATCGCCTGCGCGGCGGAGCAGGCTAGTGAATTCTCCCCCCGCACTGAAAGCGCTGGTCTTCGACGCCTACGGGACTTTGTTCGACGTGCATTCGGTGGTTACCGAGTGCGAAGCGTTGTTTCCGGGCAAGGGCACGTCGCTTTCCCAGCTCTGGCGCGGGAAACAACTCGAATACACCTGGCTGCGCAGCCTGATGGGCCGCTACGCCGATTTTTCCGCGATCACCCGTGCCGCGCTGACGACCGCGTGCAACATGCTACGGCTGGAATTGAACGAAGCCGAGGCCAGACGGCTGATGGACGCTTACCTGGTATTGAAGGCCTTCCCGGATGTCATGGACACGCTTACCCGGCTCCACGGACGCAAACTCGCCATTCTCTCCAATGGGTCACCGGCGATGCTGAATGCCGTGGTTCGCCACACCAGGCTTGACCAACTGCTCGACGCCGTGCTCAGCGTCGATGCGTTGAGGATCTTCAAGCCCCATCCGAGCGTCTACGCTTACGCCGCGGAAAGGTTGCAGGCGCCCGCAGGCGCAATTGGTTTCGTGTCCTCGAACTTCTGGGATGTGGCCGGCGCAGCTTCATTCGGATTCCGCACCTTCTGGGTCAACCGCGCTGGAACCGCACCCGACGACCTCGGCTACCAGCCGGCTGCGGTGCTGTCCCAACTCACCGACCTGCCCGCCCTGCTCAAGTGACGCTCTCGACAATAGAATGCCGCCTTTAGTTCATGGGAATCCCATGGATGTGGCACCGGTGATCAGGAGCGACGTAGCGCGAGCGCTGGCCGAAGACGTCGGCAGCGGCGACGTTACCGCCAGCCTGTTGCCCAAGGACCGGGCGGCCCATGCGCGCGTCGTCATCCGAGAGACGGCGGTACTGTGCGGTAGCGCGTGGTTCGATGAAGTGTTTCGCCAGATCGACCCCGAGACGCGGGTGAACTGGCACGCAAGAGACGGCGACCGCGTGTCCCCGAATCAGGTGCTGTGCGAGATCGACGGCCGAGCCCGCAGCCTGGTCACCGGTGAACGCACTGCGCTCAATTTCCTGCAGACCCTTTCCGGCGTGGCCACGCGCAGCCGGACGTTCGTGGATGCGATCGCGGGAACGAAAGCAACCATTCTCGATACCCGCAAGACGCTCCCGGGGCTGCGCCAGGCGCTGAAGTACGCGGTGCGCTGCGGCGGCGCCAGCAATCACCGCATGGGTCTCTACGACGGCATTCTGATCAAGGAAAACCACCTCGCCGCAGCCGGGGGAATCGGCCCGGCGCTCCGGCAGGCCAGGCAGGTCGCCGGAAATGTCCCGATCCAGATCGAGGTGGAATCGATCACTCAGTTGAACGCGGCGATCGAATCGGGGGTCAAGCTCATTCTGCTCGACAACTTCGATCTCGCGGGCCTGCGGGAAGCCGTGAAGGTGACCGCCGGACGTGCGGCGCTGGAGGCTTCGGGTGGGGTAAATCTCGACACCGTGCGGGCCATCGCGGAGACCGGCGTGGACCGTATATCAATCGGCTCGCTGACCAAGGACGTGTGCGCAGTGGATCTGTCGATGCGCTTTACGCCCGGTTGATCTCGCGGGCTATTACAGAGCCACCTCACCCCATCCCTCTCCCCCTAAAGGCGGAGAGGGTGAAGAAAAGCAAAACTCAATACAACCGCTACCGGCGAATACGCCCTCTCCACTTGTGGAGAGGGTGTCGGTGAGGGAACTTTTCTCTGTGGTTCAAGATTTAGGAAGGTTCTCGCCGATCACGCGCTCTATCGCCGCACGCGTGGCGTCCACTACAACAGGCTTGGTGCTCTGAGCAATCGCGCTGTCGGGATCTTTCAGTCCGTGGCCGGTCAGCGTGCAGACAATTGTAGTGCCTTCGCCGATCACACCGAGTTCCAGGTCCTTGAGCACACCGGCAACTGAAGCCCCCGAGGCCGGCTCGCAGAAAATTCCTTCTGTTTCGGCCAGGAGTTTTTGCGCCCGCAGGATCTCTTCGTCGGTGCATTCGTTGAACCAGCCGCCGGATTCGCTCTTTGCCGCCCAAGCGAGTTTCCACGATACCGGGTGGCCGATGCGGATTGCGGTTGCAATGGTCTCGGGCTCATCCACCATCGCGCCGCGAAGAAACGGCGCGGCGCCAGCGGCCTGATAGCCGACCATGATCGGCCGTTTGGTGGCGATGGGCTTGGCCAGATACTTGCAATCGCCGCCGCAGTGCGAGCAACTCGCGGTGTTCTTTCCCACCGCCTCGCTGTAGCCCATCCAGTGCGCCGAGATGTTGCCGGCATTTCCGACCGGCAGCGCATGATAATCCGGCGCGTCGCCCAGCGCCTCGATCACCTCGAAGGCGATGGTTTTCTGGCCCTGCAGCCGATAGGGGTTGATCGAGTTGACGATGTTCACCGGCATGCTCTGCGCTACTTCCTGCACCAACCGCATGCCGTCGTCGAAATTACCGCGGATCTGGATGACCACGGATCCATGCATCATCGCCTGAGAGAGCTTGCCGAGCGCGATCTGGCCTTCCGGGATCAACACATAACAGGTGATGCCTGCGCGTGCGGAGTAGGCAGCGGCGGCGGCCGAGGTATTGCCGGTGGAAGCACAAATGATCGCCCGCGCACCCGCTTCGACTGCTTTAGTCACCGCCATGGTCATGCCCCGGTCCTTGAACGAGCCGGTCGGATTCAATCCTTCGAACTTGCAGAAGATGCGTACGTCCTTCCTGATGATCTTCGGCAGATTGACCAGTTCGATCAGCGGCGTGTTGCCTTCGTTGAGCGTAATGACGGGCGTGTTCGGCGCGATCGGGAGGCGGTCGCGGTAGCGGTTGATGATGCCGGTGTAGTGAGCTGTCATGGTTATTCTGAAAAATGACTAACCGCAAAGGCGCGAAGACGCAAAGGAAACGCGAAGGAAAGCGAAACCAGATAATTTGTAAAAGCACACGGGGTACACGGAGAGAATGTCGGACCGGCCTCTCATCAGCTTTTTACCCATTTTGCATTTCTCTGCGTTTCCTTTGCGTCTTCGCGTCTCTGCGGTGAAGGATCTGAACTTAGTTGCGACCGAGTTGCTCGAGGCGGATGCGGGTGACCTTGCCGGACACCACCGGCAGCGACTCGATGCGCTTGATCGCCGAGTTGACGTTTTTTTCCTGGGTCAGGTGGGTCAGCATGATGATGTCCACCTGCTCTTCGCCTTCGCTCGGCTCCTTCTGCA
>CAYNFN010000474.1:0-4162 GCA_964396485.1 uncultured Alcaligenaceae bacterium | reverse complement strand
TGAACAGGATACTGGTGACCCCGCGGATGCATGGGATACACCACTCCGAGATATGGCGCGAGAACAATTCAAACTATTCAGTCGTTTTTTCCTGGTGGGACAGGCTGCATCGAACGTTGCGCTTGAACGTTCCCCAGTCCCGCATCGTTATCGGCATTCCGGGTTATGCCGCTGCTGCAGACAGCAGACTCGGAAACGCTCTGCTCCTCCCTTTCCAGCGTCAGCGCAGTTACTGGCAAAGCGTCGACGGAACCAACGTGGATCGAAACCCGACCGATATCGGGATCCCATTGGATACCATGGAGGAATGAGCGAATCGAGCCAGGGAATATTGCACATGAAAGCCGCGTGTTCAAAATCGCCCGTAGCTCCATCCGGGAAACCCGAGTTGACGTACTCTTGAGTCGTTAAGGCGGCTCGACATTGCACCTGTCCTTCCCCTATACTGGGGACGGCCATCCTGTTGACGTGAGGGATTAGTGATTTTTAGCGGTTCCCGAATTCGTCGTTCAATCTGCCGCCTTATCGCGGCAGCGGTCTTTTGCGCTCAAGCGATCGGTGTTGCGCAGGCGTGCATCGAGGCTACGCAATCGGCAACTATGGCCTTTGCGGTCGCCAATCACGAAGGCGATTGCGACAAGACGGTCAACAAGAATGCCTGCCTGCAGCAGTACACCGCCGGCGATCAGAGTACCGCTCAAGTCCAGGTCGCGGTTGCCGAAATACCCGTGTTGGCGGTCCTGACCGTGCCGGTTGCACCTGATTCCAACATTGTCGCTGCCCAGGCGACGAGTTGTTTCAACCAATCCCACGACCCACCTCGCACAGTCCGTTTTTGTTGTTTCCAGCTTTAAGCCTTCGCCAGCACTGAATCCGCCGCGTAAGCGGCTGTTCGTGTTTTCTTTGCGGAGGCATCATGAAATCCAAGGCTTTCCCGGTAGCGGCATCCATTGTCGTACCTTTCAAATCTGTGCGGATCCGTTCATTCCTCGCGTTTAGTCAAGAGCGCACAGCGATTCGCGCGTTTTGCTGCGCAATCGTCCTAGCCACCTTGGCAGGCGCAATCGCTCTCTCCGGTAATGTTTCCGGCGCCGAGGCCCCGCTGACGCTCGCCGAGGCGCAGCGCCGCGCAGTCGAACGTTCACGCCAGATTTCGGCACAGGATGCCGCCGTCGCTGCCTCACGTGATATGGCGGTGGCCGCAGGACAATTGCCCGACCCCGTGCTCAAACTCGGGATCGAGAACTTGCCGATCGATGGTCCCGATCAATTCAGTCTCACGCGCGACTTCATGACCATGAGCCGAATTGGCGTCATGCAGGAGTTCACGCGTCCGCAAAAGCGGCAGTTGCGCGCTCAGCGATTCGAGCGCGAGGCCGAAAAGTCCCTCGCCGTGAAAACCGCGACGATCGCCTCGATTCAGCGCGACACCGCGCTGGCCTGGCTCGACCGCTATTACGCGGAAACCATGGCAGCGGTAATCGCTCAGCAGGCCAGGGAGGTTAAGCTCGAAATTCTGGCCGCCGAGGGTGCCTACCGTGGCGGGCGCGGCAATCAGGCAGATGTCTTTGCAGCGCACAGCGCGCTAGTGGGGCTTGAGGATCAGGCGAGCGAGATCGACCGCCGCATCCGCACCGCCAAGTCGGACCTGGCGCGCTGGGTGGGCGATGGCGCCGACGCCCCGCTGGCGGGTAAACCCGCCATCGATTCCATTCGTCTGGATACCGGTGTGCTCGACAGTGAGCTTTCCCATCACCCACAAATCGCCGTCTTGAGGAAACAGGAAGAGATCGCGACGGCCGAAGCCAGAATTGCCCAAGCCGACAAGAAGGCGGACTGGAGCCTGGAAGTGATGTACAGCCAGCGCGGTCCTTCCTACTCGAACATGGTGTCGGTCGGCGTTTCGATCCCATTGCAGTGGGACCAGAAGAACCGTCAGGAACGGGAGCTTGCGTCCAAGCTGGCGATGGCTGAGCAGGCCAGGGCCGAGCGCGAGGAAGCGCTGCGCGCGCACGTTGGCGAGGTACGTGCGATGGTCATCGAATGGGAAAACGGTCGCGAACGCCTGGCGCGTTACGAGCGTGAACTTACCCCACTCGCCAGGGAGCGCACAAAGGCGGCACTCGCTGCGTACCAGGGCGGCAAGGCAAGCCTGACCGACCTGTTGTTTGCTCGCCGCGACGAGATCGAAGTGCGCATGCATGCCGTGCAACTGGAAATGGACATTGCGCGCCTGTGGGCGCAACTCAATTTTCTTTTCCCGGACAGCGCCGGAACGACGCATGCGAGCGTCCCCGCCCAGTCGACCGCAATCCCGACCAAGGAATCGAAATGACGACCAAGAGACTCCTTCTCGCGCTGGCCGCCCTAGGCCTTCTCGGTGCAGCCGGTTATGGCCTGTATTCGATCGGTATGGACCGGGGCATGAAGATGGCGAGCCCGAGTCCCGGCGCGGTTATGCCTGCCGGCGGCAGCGCGCAGCAAGCGGGCGCCATCGATCCCGCGACCGGCAAGAAAGTCCTCTACTGGCACGACCCGATGGTGCCGGGCCAGAAGTTCGACAGGCCGGGCAAGTCACCCTTCATGGACATGCAGTTGGTCCCGGTCTACGCCGACGACGCGGGCGACGAAGGCACAGTAACGATCAGTCCGCGCGTACAGCAGAACCTGGGCGTGCGCACCGCCGACGTGACCAAGGGCACGCTGGCACCGGCGGTCGAGGCGGTAGGCAGCGTCGCCTACAACGAGCGCGACATGGCGGTAGTACAGGCGCGCAGCGACGGCTTCGTGGAGAAGCTCTACGTGCGGGCGCCGCTCGATCCCGTGCGCAAGGGCCAGCCCCTGGCCGAACTGTACGTTCCCGAATGGGTGGCAGCGCAGGAAGAGTACTTCTCGGTGCGGCGCATGGCCGGCACCCGGCTGGAAGCGCTGGTGGATGGCGCCCGCCAACGCATGCGCCTGGTGGGCATGACGGAGGATCAGATCCGAATGGTCGAATCGACCGGCGAGGTGCACGCGAGACTGATCGTGAACGCTCCGATCGGCGGCGTCGTCGCGGAACTCGGCGCGCGCGAGGGCATGACGGTGATGGCGGGAGCGACCCTGTTCCGCATCAATGGACTGAGCACGGTCTGGGTCAACGCCGAAGTGCCGGAAACGATCGCCGCGCGGGTGCGGCGGGGCAATCCGGTGGAGGCGCGCACACCCGCGCTGCCCGGGACCACGTTCAAGGGTCGCGTGAATGCCATCCTGCCTGAGGTCAATCCCGCGACCCGCACGCTCAGGGCGCGCATCGAGTTGGCGAACCCCGGCGCTCGACTGGTGCCGGGCATGTTCGCGACGGTCAATTTCGCGCCCGCCGCACGCAAGGAGATGCTGCTGGTGCCGACCGAGGCGGTAATCCGGACCGGGAGTCGCAGCGTCGTCATCGTCGCGCTGGGAGACGGGAAGTTTGCGCCGGTCAATATAGAAATCGGCATGGAAAGCGAAGGCCGGACCGAGATCCGGAATGGGCTCGAAGCCGGCCAGAAAATCGTCGTGTCCGGCCAGTTCCTGATCGATTCGGAAGCAAGCCTCAAAGGAACCGCAACGCGAATGAGCGACGCGCCGGCGCCGGAGAACGCAACGGCCGGCCGCCGGACACATCGCGCGGATGGGAAGATCGAGCACATCGGCAATGACACAGTCACGATATCGCACGGCGCCATTCCGTCATTGGAATGGGGGCCGATGACCATGGATTTCACGCTTCCGGCAAACCGGCTTCCCGGGAACATCGCTGTGGGTGACACCGTCACGTTCGAGATCCGCGAAAACAAGGAGGGGATGTTCGAGATCACCGCCATCTCCCCAACAGGCCCGGCCCCGGCGCACCCGGGGCATGGCAAAGGCGACGTGACAGGAACCCGGAAATGATCGTCAAACTCATCCGCTGGTCGATCGCCAATCGCTTCGTGGTGCTGCTTGTCACGCTGATGCTCTCGGGCTGGGGCGTCTGGTCGTTGTCCCGAACGCCGCTCGATGCGATCCCTGATCTGTCGGACGTGCAGGTCATCATCCGGACTACTTATGCGGGCCAGGCACCGCAGATCGTCGAAAACCAGATCACCTATCCGCTCACCACGACCATGCTCTCGGTACCCGGGGCGAAGACGGTGCGCGG
>CAYNFN010000473.1:0-2601 GCA_964396485.1 uncultured Alcaligenaceae bacterium | reverse complement strand
CTGATCGCCAACGCGATTTCCCAGGTTCCGCTGCCGGACATGGGAAAACTGCTGCTGATCATGGCGTTGATCTTCCTGTTGGGTTGGCCTTTCGAGTGGCCGGCAGTGATCCTGGTATTCCTGCCGATCTTCCTGCCGGTGGTGCAAAAGTTGAACCTCGGACTGAGTCCACAGGAAATGATGATCTGGTTCGGCGCGCTGGTGGCGGTAAACCTGCAGACAGCGTTCCTCAGTCCGCCGGTGGCGATGTCCGCCTATTACCTGAAGAACGTCATGCCCCAGTGGAGTCTCGGCACGATCTACCGCGGGATGGGTAATTTCATGATCATCCAGGTCATCTGCCTGGCCGCCGTGCTGCTCTGGCCCGAAATCGCACTCTGGCTGCCGAGAGCGCTCGAATGAACGGTGCGGAGCGGGTGAATTCGAGCTGAGTGCGTCAGGCCGCAACCTGCTCGTAGGAGAATTGCGGGATGCCGGCACGCCTGGACGCGTGCTCGACGGTGATTACGCAAACGTTGCCCTGTGCGTCGAGGTCGAGCACGGTGTTCTCGTCCAAGTCGCGCGTTTCCGCTACCGGTGCTTCCTTGAACTCGATGAGCAGCGTATCGGTGTCTTCGAAATAGCGAATTCTCATGGCACAAACCTTCGATCGAAAAATGCATTGTGAACGGTTTCGCCGTCCGGCAAAAGAACAACTCTCAGATAGCGGTCCTCCATCTCCGGGATCCGCACCCACCGCCGGATCCGACCGTAGCGGCATTCTCGGGCGCTTTTCGTTGCTGCTCAATTTAGTGTCCCCATCGGGGATGGTTGGAACCCCTCGCCTTTAGGCGAAGAGAAAGTGTGCGATAGGCGAGCGAAGCGAGTCTGAGCAAATTTCCCTCTCCCTCCGGGACAAGGGTATGCAGTCGGCTTCCAGCCTACATTCTTCGAACCCCTCGGCTTGCAGCCGAGTGTAGTTCAGTTCAAATCAGTGCACCCAAAAATAGAAAAGTGAACACGCCTTGGCGCAAGGAAGCCGTGACTCGTGACTTGTGAGGCCAGTACCAGGGCGTGGGACTCATGACCCTGTTACTTCCTTGTCCCCGATCTTCATTTGTTTTTCCCTCGGGACCTTTGTGGTGAACGCGTGTGTTTTTCTTTGCGTCAACGCTCTAGACCTTTTCAAGCCTTCTGCGAAGCGTACAAGGCCCGGCTCAGGTCCTCGATCAGGTCGTCCGCATCTTCCAGGCCGATGGAAAGGCGCACGGTGCCCTCGGTGATGCCCGCTGCGCGCAACGCGCCTTCGTCCATTCTGTAATGCGTAGTCGTGGCAGGGTGGATCACCAGCGACTTGGCGTCGCCGACGTTGGCCAGATGCGAGAACACCTTGAGCGATTCGATGAAGCGCTTGCCGGCGGCGCGGCCGCCCTTGAGGCTGAAGCTGAAAACCGCGCCGCAGCCGCGCGGAAGGATTCTCTTTGACAGTTCGTGATCGGGGTGCGACGGCAACTCGGGGTAGGAGACCGATTCGATCGCTTCGTGACTGTCGAGGAAGGCCACGACCTTGCGGGTGTTGTCGATGTGCTTCTGCATGCGCAGGCTCAGCGTTTCGATGCCTTGCAGGATCTGGAAGGCATTCATCGGGCTCATGCAGGCGCCGAAGTCGCGCAGGCCCTCGCGGCGCGCGCGCAGCGAAAACGCCGCCGTGGTGGATTCCTCGGTGAACACCATGCCGTGGAAGCCTTCGTAGGGTTCGGTGAGTGTCGGAAACTTGCCGGACTTATCCCAGTCGAATTTGCCGCCGTCCACCAGTACCCCGCCGATCGCCACGCCGTGGCCGCCGAGGAACTTGGTCGCGGAATGGAAAATCAGGTCGGCGCCCAGGTCGAACGGGCGCATCAGGTAGGGCGTGGTGAACGTGGAATCCACCAGCAGCGGCACTCCCGCCTGGTGCGCGACGTCCGCAACCTTCGAAATATCGAGAACGTCGAGTCCGGGGTTGCCCAGCGTCTCCCCGAAGATCAGCCGCGTATTCGGCCGGATCGCCTTGCGAAAGCCGTCCACGTCGCGCGCGCTCACGAACGTGGTGTCGATGCCGAAGCGCGGCAACGTGTACTGCAGAAGATTATGCGAGCCGCCGTAGAGCGAGCGCGATGCGACGATGTGCGAGCCTGCGCCCATCAGCGTGGCGATGGCGAGATGCATCGCCGCCTGGCCGCTGGCGGTGGCGATCGCGCCGACGCCGCCCTCGAGCGCCGAGACGCGTTCTTCCAGTACCGCGTTGGTGGGATTGGAGATGCGCGTGTAAACGTGTCCGGCGCGCTCCATGTTGAACAGCGACGCCGCCTGTTCTGTGTCCTTGAACACGTAGGACGTGGTGAAGTACACCGGCTGGGCGCGCGCCCCGAACTGCGGGTCGGGCTGCTGGCCTGCGTGCAGGCTCAGCGTGTCGAATTGATAGGTCTTCGGTCCCGGCATTTGATTCCCCCCTGCCTCGCAAAAATGTGAACCACGGAGGACACGGAGGACACGGAGGAAAAACAAAAACGAGGAAAAACGAATTGGAGTTAAAGGCAGGATGACTGTTCGCGAACCTGCACCACCAACTTTCGCTGCGAT
>CAYNFN010000472.1:0-4880 GCA_964396485.1 uncultured Alcaligenaceae bacterium | reverse complement strand
GAAGAGGTCATCCGCTCGCTGGTGACTGACGGTGTTCTGGTGCGGGGCTCACGCGAGCACCCGTGGAAGTTGGTCAAACCGGTCGACCAGGTGAATCTTCCCGACACGATTCAGGGCTTGCTGCTGGCGCGCATCGACCGTCTCGACGAGGCAGTCAAGCAGGTGTTGAAGCTTGCCTCGGTCATCGGGCGCAATTTCTTCCAGCGCGTGCTCCGGGCAATCAGCGAAGCGCAGCGCGATCTGGACCGCAGTCTCGCCGATCTCGAGCACGCGGAATTAGTCCGTCAGACCCAGCAGTCACCGGAGATCGAGTACATCTTCAAGCATGCGCTGGCCCAGGAAGCCGCCTACGGCAGCATTCTCGCCGAACGCCGGCGCGGCATTCACCGCCGCGTAGCGCAGGCGATGGAAACGCTGTTCGAGGATCGGCTCGATGAATTCACCAGCCTGCTCGCGTATCACTACACGCGCGCCGAAGACTGGGACAAAGCCCAGGAATATCTGTTCAAGGCCGGTGACCAGGCGGGACGAATGGCCGCCGACACCGAGGCCCTCGAGCACTTCCGGCAGGCGGAAGCGGCCTATCTGAAAGCCTTCGGTGACAAGTTGAGCCCGCTTCAGCGAGCCTCCCTTGCCCGCAAGATCGGTGCCGCCTTGTATGGCACCGGACACTACGAGCAGGCGCTCGAGCAGTTTCGGCGCGCCTTATCGCAACTGGGCTTGCACTATCCCACCTCTCGCTCCGGAGTCCGGCGCGCCATGCTGAGGCATCTCGCCGCGCACTTCATCCGGCGTCTGCGCCGGCGCCTGGGCATCCCGGTCAAACGTGACATGGATCCCGAAGCGGCAAAGGAAATCTCCGCCGTTTGCCATCACATGTCGTGGATCGATTACTTTCTCGACAAGGAGCGCATGGTGCTCGACAGCCTGCTGGAATTGCACGCGGGAGAGCTCAGCCACTATGCGCTTGCGGAGGCCAGAGGCTTGAGCAGTCTGGGCTACGTCTTCATGACGTTCAATGCGCGCACGCTCTCGCGCAAGTATCACACGAAGGCGGGCGCCGTCGCCCAACGCTCCGGCAATCCTTCTGCCATCGCGTTTGCGTGGTTCACGCTGGGTTCGCTGGATTTTTTTGAAGGCTTGTGGGACGCATGCGAATCGGATTTCGAAAAGTCCGCGACTGCCTACCGCGAGGCTGGAGACATCCATGGATGGGGAGGCGCGCAGCTCCTCCTGACCTTCGTCGTCTATTTCCGCGGCAAGCTCCCGCTCGCAGTCAAACTGAATTCCGAACTCGTGCGCGCCGGGGAGGATGCGGCGGAGCCACAGGTCGCCTCCTGGGGATATCAGAATCTGGGCTACCCCGGGCTCGCCGGCGGCCCGCTCGACGAAGCGATCGTCAGTCTGCGCAAGGGGCAGGCGCTGGCGGTCAAGATCCCCGCCTGGCAGAACCTTGTCTACGAAATGGGCTTGCTGGCCAAATGCCATGTTCTGCAGGGCAGGCTGGACGATGCACGGGCAATCCTTGGCGAGGCCTTTCGTATCATCAAAGTCGAAAAGATGAACTTGCCGTTCGATCAAGCGGAAGTTCTCACCGCACAGGCCACGGTCGATCTGGCCGTTGCCGAGCGGCTGGAAGATGGACCGCGACTCACGGCGATGCGCGAGGTGCGGCGCGCTTGTCACAAGGCCTTGCGATGCGCACGTCTGATGCCAGGCTGGTTACCCGAGGCGCTGCGGCTGCATGGCACGTCGGATTGGCTTTCCGGAAACCAGGCGGCTGCACGCAAGCATTGGCGGGAGAGCATCGAAGTAGCCGAGAAGTCCGCCTTTCCGATCGAGCGCGCGCGAACCCTGTTGGAGATCGGGCATAGGACCGGCGACATCGCTCTCATCGAGCAGGCCTCCGAAGTCTTCCGCCAAACCGGCGCCCGGGTATTCCTGGCCTTCGCGCTGCATTGCCTGGCGCAACTGCGTTCGCGCTCGACCACGGATACCGCAGCGGCGGCGATTCTGGATTACGCGAAGGCAATTGCCGCACTCGAAGAAGTCAAGGCGGATTACGAGCTGGCGCTCGCCAGCAGCCAGTGCGCACGCCTGCAGGAGCAACTCGGACAAAGCGAAGCAGCCCGCGCCAATCTGGAAAAAGCAAAGGCGCTGTTCATTGCCTGCGGGGCATCAGGCCAGCGGATGCCCTTAACGCAGGAAGCGTGAAGCCGCATGCGAAACCGCGGTCCCGTCGAGCTTCAGGCTGTCCTCACCGCGGAATATCATGCCCTGCGGCCTGATTCGGACTTCGCCTGCCGGGACAACAAAGAACTATTCGATAAAGTACACCGCGAACCTCAACCCTTCAGTGCGCTGTGCATTTCCGGAGGCGGCATCCGCAGTGCCACGTTTGCGCTGGGCGCGCTTCAGGGCCTGGCCAAACACGGCCTTCTGGAGCGCTTCGATTATCTTTCGACAGTGTCCGGCGGCGGATTCATCGGAGGCTGGCTGACCGCGTGGTCGAACCGGGTCGGAGGGCTGAAGAACGTCATCCCCAGCCTGCGACCCGATGCGAAGCCCGCCGAGCCCGGCGCGCCCGATCCGATCGCGCACCTGCGCGACTACAACAGCTATCTGTCGCCAAGGCTCGGGGCGTTGTCGGTGGACACCTGGACACTGGCCGCCACCGTCCTGCGCAACATCCTGCTCAACTGGATGGTGCTGATTCCGCTGCTGATGGCCGCGCTGATGGTGCCGCGTCTCTACCTGTCGTTCCTGATGTTTCCGGAATTGCGGTTCGGGAACATCATTTTCGCCGATGGTGGCACCGACTACGGCGCCAGCGCCCTGAATGCAGTGAGCGGATCGCTGGCCGTGCACTACGGCTTGCCGCTGCTGATGGCCTTCCTCTTCGCCACCACGCTGTTCAACACGCTGCGCTATCTGCCCGGTGTCGGAGATGAAGACCACACGCGCGCCGATTATGCGCTCAAGGTTCTCCTGCCGCTGGTTGGGGCCGTGCTTGCATATCTGGCATTCGATTCACTGTACTACCTGGGCAGCACTTACACGCCGGAAGGCCGTCTGTGGGTGCAGTTTTTCGGCACGCTGACTCCGTGTTTACTGGCATGGCTCGCGTACCTGCTCGTCTGCGAGCGTCGGCTCAGGAAGCGCTCGGATCTCCTGGCACTGTCTTCAGCCATTTTCCTGATGGCAGCCGGCACGGGTGGCGCCATCTGGACGACAGCCAATTTCCTTCTCCCCGCCATGTCGTGGCCGGAGTACGTAACGCTTGCACCGCCGGCGATTCTCCTCGGCTTCGTTCTGGGCACGGTTCTCTTTGTGGGCCTGTCCAGCCGCTTCCTGAAGGACGAGGATCGCGAGTGGATGTCGCGCAGCGTGGCGGGCATGCTGATGTTCTGCGCGCTGTGGACACTGGTTTGCGGTACCGTCCTGGTCGCCCCCAAATTGGCCTTCGACCTGGAGGCGTGGGCGGGCAAAGCGCTCGCGGCCGCAGGCGCGCTGAGCGCCTGGGCGAGTGCATTCGGCAGCTCGCTCATGGCGAGGAACGCGCCCCGGGGCGCAACGAAGCCCGGCAAAGCGTGGACGGCTGTATCCATCGCCATCAGCGTCGCGCCCGCGGTTTTCATCGTCGCACTGGCGATCGGTCTCTGCGTCGCTACCGACATGCTGCTGGGCGGCGCGCATCTGCTACCGGGTGCGGCCGGTATTCCGGCGATGGAGGTCCTCACCTTGGATGGCGCGCCGGTTCCCTGGCACGACCACTACGCCGTGCTGTTGCGGACTCACCCTTCGCTCTTGGTCGGGCTTTTTATTGCGCTGCTCGCGCTGGCCTGGATCATGGCGCGCTACATCAACATCAACACGTTTTCGCTGCACGGCATGTACCGGGACCGGCTGATCCGCGCCTATCTCGGCGCGAGCAATGCCAGGCGCAACGCGAACAAGTTCACCGGCTTCGCGCGCAACGACGATTTTGCGATGCACGCGCTGGACGTGCGGCTGAAGCCGCTGCACGTCGTGAATCTCACGCTGAATCTGGTGGCGACAAACCGCCTGGCCTGGCAACAGCGCAAGGCCCAGCCCTTCACGGTCACGCCGCTGTACTGCGGCAACTTCGAGCTCGGCTATCGGCCCTCGTCGCACTACGGCGGGCCGGACGGGATCTCGCTCGGCACGGCGGTGGCCATCTCCGGCGCCGCGGCGAGCCCCAGCATGGGCTCTCACTCCTCGCCCACGGTCGGGTTCATCATGACGCTTCTGAATGCGCGCCTCGGTTCTTGGCTCGGCAACCCCGGGGAAGCAGGCGCCCGTACCTGGCAGTACGCAGGCCCCCGCTCCGCGATCGGCTCCCTGGTGAAGGAGGCGTTCGGGCTCACCTCGAACCAGAACGACTACGTCTATCTCTCGGACGGAAGCCACTTCGAAAACCTGGGCCTCTACGAGATGGTGCTGCGGCGCTGCCGGTGCGTCGTCGTTCTCGACTGCGGATGCGATCCGGATTTTGCCTATGACGACCTCGGCAACGCGCTGCGCAAGATCCGCATCGACCTGAGGATTCCGATCACGTTCGATGACGCATTCATGCGCCCCCTGCGCGAACGCAACAGAAGATGCGCGGTGGCCACCATCGGCTATTCCGCCGTGGACCAGGGCGCGCAGGACGGATGGCTGATCTACGTCAAGCCGATGCGCCGGGGTAACGAGCCGCCGGACGTCGACAACTATTTCCGTACTCATCCGGAGTTTCCTCACCAGAGCACGAGCAACCAGTGGTTCGATGAATCGCAGACGGAGAGCTACCGGATGCTCGGGCTTCATACCATTGATGAGATGTGCGAGGGCTGGCCGGGCGGTTCGCTGGACGATTT
>CAYNFN010000471.1:0-8127 GCA_964396485.1 uncultured Alcaligenaceae bacterium | reverse complement strand
GATTTTTTTTGCCAGCGCGTCGAGGCGTTGGCGCCGCCAGGATTCCGCTTCGATCAACTCCAGACTTTTCATGAGCGCCCAGGCCAGCGCCGGCGGGCTGGCCGTCGTGTAGATGTAACTGCGGGAGCGCTGGATCAGCATCTCGATCAATTCCACATCCCCCGCCACGAAAGCTCCGGACACGCCGGCCGCCTTGCCCAGCGTACCCACGTAGGCGATACGAGGCGAGGCGAGTCCGAAGTGCGCAAGCACGCCGCGGCCTTCCCGGCCGAGAACGCCGAAGCCGTGGGCATCGTCCACCACCAACGCGGCATCGAAGCGCTGGCAAAGTTCCAGTATCGTCTCGAGCGGCGCGATGTCCCCGTCCATGCTGAATACCGCGTCGGTAATCACCAGTTTGTCAGCGGCTTCGGAGCGCGCCAGCCTCTCCCCGAGCGCGTCAGCATTGCAGTGCGGGTAACGCGTGAAGCGCGCACGCGACAACACCATCGCATCGTTGAGCGAGGCGTGATTCAACTTGTCGGCAAAGACCTCGCTGGAGCGTCCGGCCAGTGTGGTGACCACGGCCAGGTTGGCGAGATACCCGGACGAGAACAGCAGAGCCCGCGGCAGGCGCACGAAGCCGGCGAGCCGATGTTCCAGTTCTTCGTGGGCGCGATGGTGGCCGCTCACCAGATGCGAAGCACCGGCACCGGCGCCATGACGCTGCGCGCCTTCGCACAGAGCCTGGATCACGCGCGGATCGGCGGCAAGCCCGAGGTAGTCGTTACTGCAGAACGAGAGATATTCGCGTCCGTCCACCCGAAGGCGCGCGCCCTGGGCGCAGTCGTTGACGCGGCGGCTGCGCCGCAGCCCCGCCGCCTCGAGTTCCTCAAGTTCAGCGTGTAGCTTAGCGGCGAGTGTTGACTGTTGAGTGTTGAGTGTTGAGTTGTTCACTTCGGACGTCCCGCAGTCTTGACGATCGCCGTAAGAATTCGGATCAGCTCTTCCGCGTCATCAAGCTCGCCGCGCAACGCCGCTGCGAATGTTGAATTTTGAATGTTGAATGTTGAATTATTCACTGCGGTCGACCAGCTGTTTTCACGATCGCGGTGAGAATACGAATCAACTCTTCAACATCTCGAAGTTCTTCGCTGACGTCGACATCGACGATATCGGATTTCTCAAGCAGTCGAAGCCAGTATCTGGATTCCCGCGCCTCTTTCGACGCAATGGCCATCTTCGCAACGAAATCTCTTCGACTTTGTCCTGCCTGGGCCTCCTCAACTTGAGCACCGATACTCGTACCCGCCCTCAAGAGCTGGTTGGAGATGACGAATTCCCGTTGCTGCTGGAGTTTTCTTGATAGCCTGATGATGCGAAGGGCAAAATTGAAACTCGTGATGAGGATCGTGTTGCTCCGCATTGCAAGCTCAATTCAACATTTAGCATTCAACATTTAGCATTCGCAGGCAGCATCGGGCGCAGACCGAGCCGGGCGAACAGCGCGCGGTCCGCTTCCACATCGGGATTGCCGGTGGTAAGCAGTTTGTCGCCATAGAAAATCGAGTTGGCGCCGGCGAGGAAGCACAGCGCCTGCAACTCCGAAGACATGTCTTCTCGGCCGGCGGAAAGCCGCACCATCGCCTTCGGCATGGTGATGCGCGCAGCCGCGATGGTGCGCACGAACTCGAAGGGGTCGAGTTTCGGCGTGCCGTACAGCGGCGTACCTTCGACCTGGACCAGATTATTGATCGGCACGCTCTCCGGATGCGGGTCAAGATTCGCCAGTTGCGCAATCAGCGCCGCCCGGCTGGCGCGCGACTCGCCCATGCCAACGATGCCGCCGCAACAGACGTGAATGCCCGCCGCGCGCACTTTCTCCAGCGTGTCCAGGCGCTCGCCCTGGCTCCGGGTAGTGATGATCTCGCCGTAGAAATCGGCATCGGTATCCAGATTGTGGTTGTAGTAGTCGAGGCCGGCCTGTTTGAGTTGCTCGGCCTGTCGATCCTTGAGCATTCCCAGGGTGGCGCAGGTCTCCAGCCCCAGCGCCTTTACCGCGCGCACCATCTGCGTGACTTTCTCCAGATCGCGCTGTTTCGGCCCGCGCCATGCCGCGCCCATGCAGAAGCGCGACGCGCCGTTTTCTTGTGCCGCGCGCGCCGCCTGCACGACTTCCTCGACCGTCATGAGCGCCTGATTCTCCACTCCGGTGTGGTAACGGGCGGCTTGTGGACAATAGCCGCAGTCTTCCGGACAGCCGCCGGTCTTGATCGACAGCAGCGTCGACAACTGCACTTCGTTGGCCGCGAAATGCTGGCGATGAACCTGCTGGGCACGAAAAATCACGTCCCCGAACGGGGCCGCAAGCAGCGCTTCGACTGCGGTGACGGTCCAGCGCTGGGCCTTCTGAGCTGCGGGGCTTCGAATGTTCTGTTCTGCGGACTGGGGCATTATGGTTGCAGGCTCGCTGAGGAAAAATCCCGGCCGGTCGCGGCCTTGAGGAATGTTCGGGGAAGCGTGAACCCTTGTCAAATTTTGCTTATAGAGTTTTTGACAACTGCCTGGCCCTTGCCCGTGGATTGTTGCCGCCGGCGTGCCTTTTGTGTGCCGGGTACGCCGCCGCCGATGGACTGTGTCAGGGTTGCCGCCAATCCCTGCCACGGTTGCCAGCGCCGCGCTGCCCGATTTGCGCGGCACCGGGTGCAGGAGCGGAAGTTTGCGGACGCTGCCTGAACCGGCGCCCCGCGTTCGACCACGTGGTCGCGGCCCTTGCTTACGCCTTTCCAGCCGACGCGCTGGTGCGCACGCTCAAATACCGGGGCGGCCTCGCTTGTGCACGTCCGCTCGCCGCCGCCCTGGCCGACGCGCTCGATTCCGAGCCCTATCCCGATCTGGTGATGCCGATGCCGTTGGCGCCGCGGCGCCTGCGCGAACGCGGATTCAATCAGTCGATGGAGATCGCGAGGCTGGTTGGCGCGGAGTTCGGTCTGGGGCTCACGGCGAATGCTTGCAGGCGCAGCCCGGAGAGAGCGCCGCAGGCGTCGCTGCCGTGGAAGGAGAGGGCTGCAAACGTGCGCAACGCCTTTGTTTGCGAGCTCGATCTGGAAGGCAAGACCATCGCGGTGGTGGACGATGTGCTGACCACCGGTGCGACGCTGAACGAACTTGCGGCAACGCTCAAGCGCCGCGGTGCACGCGAAGTGTGGGGATGGATCGTGGCGCGCACGCCGCCGCACCGATAGGGAAGCTCTGACCAAGTTCCACATGCGCGACCGAGGCGATTCGGGTCGAAGGTAAGATGGTGAGGACGCCGTGTAGCCGGCCTACATAAGGAGGAGCCGACGCAGCCATCGACCCGAATCGCCCGGTCCCTCGAAAGAGTCGAAATGTCATTGGGTTGTGCCAGGTGCGGCGCCTGCGTTGTTACGCTCCTTGTTGGGACTTCAGCCGCACCTGCGGAGCGACGCCTAGCAGTCATCCGCACCTGGCGCAACGCGCGTCGCGGAACCTGATCAGAGCTTCCCTAGATCACTCCCGGTGAATCACTTCTTCTGAAAGCCTGTACACCGGCGCGGGCAGCACCGCCGGCTCTATCGGAGCTGGGGCCGAGGTCGCTGCGGTCTGTGTTGCCGGAGCCGGCGCTGAAATTTGCTTTTTGACGGAGTTGGCGGCGGCGTCACGGTGAACTGCGTGGTCGCCGCGGGCGGTCACCCGCCGCGGTCCCCCTGATCCACACTTTCAAGGTCACTTGAGGATTTATTTACAGCCTATTGAATCAACGGATTAAACTGTAATCGTCACCAAGTCCAAGCAAAATGTTCGATATCGTCCTCTACCAGCCCGAAATCCCGCCCAACACCGGCAACGTCATTCGGCTGTGCGCCAATACCGGCTGCCGGCTGCACCTGATCGAACCGCTGGGGTTCCGGCTGGAGGACCGTCAATTGAAGCGCGCCGGGCTGGATTACCACGAATACGCGAAAGTGCAGGTACACCCGGGCTGGGGGGCCTTCTTGGCCGCCGTTCCTTCAAGCCGCCGGTTCGCATTCAGCGCCAAGGCTGCCAACCGCTACGACCAGGTCGAATATCAAGCGGGGGACGTGCTGGTTTTCGGTCCGGAGACGAGCGGACTGCCAGAACAGGTACGAGCGAGCTTCGAGCCGCGACGGCGGCTGCGGCTGCCGATGGCGCCGACCAGCCGCAGTCTGAATCTCTCCAATGCAGTGGCGGCGGTGGTCTACGAGGCGTGGCGGCAGAACGGCTTCATAGATTCCAGAAGTTAGCGCACACCTTCGGACTTGGGCTCGCGCTGCAGCAGCTCCTCCACCGCACCACGGGCCGAGGCGTGGCCATCCAGGACGCGGCAGACCGCACGGGTGATGGGCATATCGACATCCAGGTCCTGCGCCAGCCGCAGCACCTCGCGGGCGCTGAAAACACCTTCGGCGACGTGCCCCAGATCGCTCAGGATGTCCGCCAGGCGGCGTCCGCTTGCGAGTCCCAGGCCGACCCGTCGGTTACGCGACAGGTCGGAGGTCGCCGTCAACACGAGGTCGCCGGCACCCGCCAATCCCATGAACGTCTCCAGCCGTCCGCCGAGGCGCATGCCGACGCGGGTCATTTCCGCCAGCCCGCGGGTGATCAGCGCCGCGCGCGCGCTGGAACCAAGCTCAAGGCCGTCGCAAACCCCGGCAGCAATGGCAATCACGTTCTTGACCGCCCCGCCGGTCTCGACGCCGGCGAGATCATCGCTGGAATACACGCGCAGGCGCCCGGTATGCAACTCGCGCGCGGCCGCTGCCGCAAATTCGGCATCGCGCGAAGCCAGCGTGACCGCCGCCGGCAGCCCACGCGCCACCTCATCGGCAAAACTCGGTCCCGACAGCGCGCCGAAGCGGAAGCGCTCACCCAGTTCCTCGCCGACGACCTGGTGCGGAAATTTGGCGCTGCCACTCTCGAAACCCTTGCACAGCCAGACCACGTCCGGCGCGCGCTTCTGGCGCGCGACGCGACGCGCCGTTTCGCGCAGCGCGGCGGCGGGAACCGCAAGGATGGCGAGTTCGCAGGACTGTAGTGCGGCATCGGCATCGGCGGTGATTCGAATCGCGCCGGGAATGGCGACGCCCGGAAGATAGCGGGCATTGACCCGTGCGGCGGCGAGTTGGTCGCTTTGTTGCGGATCGCGGCACCACAGCGCGATTTCGTGGCGCGGCGAAAGCGCGATCCCGAGCGCCGTGCCCCACGCGCCGGCACCGAGGATGGCGATTCTCATACGCCCCAGAGCTGGCTGACCTTTATGAAGCCGACCGCGCCGTCCGGGTGGCGCACCTTGACCCAGCCGGCGGTGAGTTGGAGAAGCTCGAGCACCACGCCTTTTTCGGCAGTGAACGCCAGCGCGGCGGCATCGCCGGCGGACTGGCGCGCCTCCGCGCTTGAGGACTTGACCAGCACCGTGCGGCGCTCGGACAACTGGTGGTTCTCTATCCAGGCAAATTCTCCGGTGTCGTCGCGCACCTTGGTCCATCCCTCGACTTTGACCACCACCTCCACCGGGTAGTCGCGCGACAGCACGAAGAGCTTTTGCGCCTTGGTCGACGGCGCGTCGTAAAGAATTGCAGCGTCCGCCACGGAGCGGAATTCCAGCGCAACCGCAGCCCCGGAACAGAGCAGCAGCCCCGCCAGAAAACCCCATCGCAGCAGCGGGCGCGTCATGTCGGGAAGCCTAGCCTGGACAATTCATGAGGGACTCGGGATGATGGCGAGTCAAGTTCCGAGACAGTTGCGGCTCGACTGCCGCAGCCGATAGATCACTCTATCGGCCAGGCAGGCATGCCGCAAATGGCCGGAAATCGGCCGCCAGCGCCCGAGTAGCCCGAGGCGACACACTGTACCGCGCAAGCGCTTGCTCATAGACACGGCACGCCAGCGATTATCCGCACACGGGGCGTCTTCATGAATTATCCGGGTTAGTGCGTGGCGCCCTGGGGCGCCTGCGTCTGGCCTTGCTGCCGGGCCTGGAAGATCGCTTCGAAATTCACCGGGCTCAACACCACCGGCGGGAAGCCGGCGCGCACCACCGCTTCCGAAACAACTTCGCGCACATAGGGGTAAAGGATGTTCGGGCAGGTGATGCCGAGCACCGGCTCGAGTTCCGCCTGCGGTACGTTGCGGATCTGAAACACCCCGCCCTGACTCACCTCCACCAGGAACATGGTCTTGTCGCCGATCTTGGCGGTAACGGTCACCTTCAACACGACCTCGAAGTAGCCGTCATCTATCGGGCTGGCGCTGTTGTTCATCTGGATCTCGACCTGCGGCGCCTCCCGCTCCAGAAATATGCGCGGCGCGTTGGGCACCTCCAGCGAAAGATCCTTGACGAATAGTTTCTCGATTGAAAAGACCGGCTGGGTGGGTTGTTGGCTCATGATTTGTGTTCTCTTGGTTGACAGGTCAGTCGGCATGGCCGCGTGCTTCGGCGGCTTCTTCGCCAAGCATCGCTTCGAGCTTTCCGGCCTGGTCCAGTGCAGACAGTTCCTCGAAGCCCCCGACATGGAAGTCGTCGATGTAAATCTGCGGTACGCTGCGGCGCCCGCTACGCTGCATCATTTCCGCGCGCCGCACCGGCTCCAGGTCGACGCGGATTTTTTCAATTCCCGCCACGCCTTTGGTGGTTAGCAGCCGTTCCGCAGCAATGCAGTAAGCACACCAGGCCGTGCAGTACATGCTGATCCGCGGCACCTACTTCTCCACCGGAAGATTGGCCTGTTGCCAGGCCCCGAAGCCGCCCGACAAGACCACCACCTCGCTGAAGCCGGCTTTCTTGAGCGCCGACGTGGCGGAATGCGAACGGCTGCCGGTCTGGCAGGTCACGACCACCGGCCTGGCTTTGAACTTCTCGAGCTCGCCAAGGCGTTTTTCGAGCTGGCCCAGCGGCACGTTCTTCGCGTTCGGTGCATGTCCGGAATTGAATTCGCCCGGCTCGCGCACGTCCAGCATCACCGCATCCTTGCGGTTGATCATCTGCACCGCCTGCAGGGGGCCGACTTCGGGAGCCCCGCTCAGGCCGCGGCTGATCCATGGCCAGACCAGAACCCCGCCGCTCGCCAGTGCGGTCAGCACCAGCCAGATATTGTCCTGAATGAACTTCACTTCGATTCCTTTGCGCTTCCTGCCGTTGTGTATTGGATCATATCTGCCACGCCCTTTTCACCGCCCGCCGCCATGGTTTCCATGACCCGGATCATGCCGCCACGGTGCGACGGAAAATTCGCCTCCGCAAGATCCCACTGCTCTCGCGCCGCCTCCTGTTCGCCCTTCAACGCAAGCAGGATGGCCTGCCGGTAAACCACATCCGCTGACGGCGCAAAGCACATGACCTGCGCGTTGAAGGCCAGCTTGTCGTCGATTTGCTCTCGGTTAAGCACCATCAGACGCGACAGCGCCAATTCCACGAAGGGAGCGAACAGAGAATGCTGTTGCAGCTCCAGCAGAACCGCCGCGGTGCTCTCGCCACTCTGCGCCGCGGTGCCGGATGGTTGCGGCTGGATCCGGTGCAACGACTGGACGGTGCGGTAGTCCTGATACAGCCGAGGAGCAACATCGGCACCAGCAGCAACCGGCCGCGACTGCGATCGCCGACCTGGAGCGCGGCAGTCTCGGACACACCCAGCGCGGCAACGCCCAGGAAATAACCGTACCAGAGCGGGTACTCTAGCATACTGTGGATGCCCAGAATCGCGAGCACTGCGCACAACCGCCACAGATGCGCAGTCGGTTCCTGATGACGCATTGCGAGCAGCCGGGACGCCAGTCCGGCGCACGGGACCGCCACCCCTGCGATGCCGAATTCGGCCATGGTGTGGAACACCAGGTGGTGCGCATGGTCGGTGATCACGCTCTGCGTCCGCGGCGCCGGCATACGAATTGGTCAGGTCTGGCCCGTCCTTAGTGTCCTGTTCCGCTAATTCGCGGCTGAAAACCCGGCGAGAATCGGCGCCATGCTGTGTTACGAGTCCTCGCCGTGCGTGTCGGAGCGCGGAAGAGGGGCCCCTCTGGGGATCTGACCGCGGAGACACGCGTAAGGCCGGTGGTCGACACGCTATTGGCCGGTTGCACGGTCGCATCCCCGCAAGCGGGGCCCCTGCT
>CAYNFN010000470.1:0-3223 GCA_964396485.1 uncultured Alcaligenaceae bacterium | reverse complement strand
CTGCGCCGTGCGCGCTTACGACGAACTCGCAACGCCTAAAGATCGGCCGAACTTTACGCTGGCGCCGGTGCTGATCACCGCGGGCGCGGACGACAAGACACCGGACCAGATCACCCTCATGTACGGCGACTCTGATCTGATTTCGATTCCGCCAAAGATCAGCCAGGACATGCCGAATCCTGCCGCGGTATTCAAGATCGCCAACCGCTACGGTTTCGTCGAAGGCGATGTGATCATTGCCGTCGAACCCGGCGAGGATTGCACCCTGGCGCAGGCGACGGCGTTGCCTGGCTGTGCCGAATGCGACAACGTCCAACACAACACCGGCCCCTACGACGACGCCGATGGCGTGTCCGTACAGGCGCGATACAACAAAGCGGGCGGATTGGGCGTGAGTTACACCACCAATGGCTCGCTCTACAACCTGGGCGCGGGCCCGACCAGAAGCACTTATCGCATTGCCAACAATCAACTGTTGGTGGACTCGATGTTCACGACCGCCACCACCTTGGCGCTTGCCGACAACATCGTGCATCTCAAAGTGCAGTACGGCAAGGACAACGGCGTAAACAACGGCACGGTAACCAACGCCACTTATGTCGCCGACGACGGCGCGGTGGACGGCTACTCCAACACCATGCCCGTCACGCCGAGCGCCACCGACTTGGCACGTGTCCTGAGCGTCCGCATGGCAGTGGTGGCGCGCAGCGCGCAACCGGAGACGCCCAACGTCGAGGGCGGCGCCTGCGACACCACCACAGCCGCGCCGACCTGGTCTGGTGGAACGCTCGACCTGTCGACGGATGTCAACTGGAAGTGCTACCGCTACCGTGTCTTCGAGACCACCGTACCGATGCGTAACCTGATATGGCAGCAATCATGAGAAACCCACACCCGATCCGTTTGTCCCGGCTGTCAACCCGCCACCGGCAACGAGGCGTCATCCTGGTCATCGCTCTCATCGTCCTGGTGGCGATGACGCTGGCCGCAATCGGCATGACCCGTTCGATCGACACGGCGAACCTGGTGGCCGGCAACCTCAGTTTCAAGCAATCCTCGCTAAGCGCCGCCGACAAAGGCATCGAAGCGGGGTATCAGTGGGTGTTGGCCCGCGCCGGGACAACCGCACTGAACAATACGGACCTTAGCGCCGGCTTTTATTCATCCAAACCCGGCTCCGAACCCGACTGGACCCTTTCGGCGACCTGGACCGATGCGGAGCACCTGAACCTCGGCGTCGCCGATGCGACTGGCAACGTGATTTCCTACCTCATTCACCGCATGTGCAACGAGTCGAATTCCACCTACAACGCCGCGGCCGCCGAAACGCCCAGCGGCAACCCCCAAATATGCGCCTTGTCCACCGCGACCGGGGGCTCATCCGGCGGCGGCAGCATGTCGGTCGGGTCGGTCCAGTTCACGGGCAACCCGCAGGTTTATTACCGGATCACCGCGCGCGCTCGGGGTCCGAGAGGCACCGAGAGCTATGTGCAGTCGATGGTCGCCATTACCAACTGATTATTCACCACGTCCCAGCACCCGGAGATTTCCATGAAAAAGTCCGCATATGACCTGTCTGTGTATTTCGTCCGTGCACTGCCTGCCGCCGCACTGATCGCGGCCTGCGCGGCACATGCCGGCGGGACAGACATTTCCAATACGCCGCTTTCGAATTCCTCCACCGCGTCGGTGGCGCCGAACGTGATGTTCATCCTCGACGACTCGGCCAGCATGCAGGACACGAACATGCCGAGCGAATCCTCCGGGGGTAACAAAATCGTGTGCGACAAGAAGTGCCCTGCAGGCAGCTGCACCGTGGATACCCTGGAATGCATTGAAGGTGATCCGCCGTTCTACGCTTCGTCATTCAACACGATCTATTACAACCCGCAGATCCGCTGGCTGCCAGGAGTGAATTCGGACGGCACCAGCATGCTCCCTGCAAATCCCATCCTCGCCAAGGTAAACCCGTACGCCGGCGGCTCCACCAAGAATTTGGATACGGGCTGGACCGAGACCGTCTGGTGCGACTTGAGCACGCGAAGCGGCGCCGACCTCCTGGATGCGACCAAGTGCAAGCGCAATGGCATTCATACGCCGGCCGCCGGCTTCGTATACAACACCACGATCAACGTATCGCCCTTCGGCGGCGGGTTCCCCACCACCGGGTTCTTCAATGCGAAGAGCATCAACACCAACGCGTACTACTTCGACATCACGCCGCGCGAGCACTGCACCGACTTAAACATGCAGACGTGCACGGCCTCTACAGTGCCGACAGGTTTATTCATCGTGCCGGCACCGGCGCGCTGGTGCAGGGTCGCTACCGGGGCCAACAGCGCCGATTCCGCGGCAGCAGTCAGCGGTGGCACGCCGGCGTGGTGCCAGGCGAAAGTGACCGCTACCTACGTGTACCCGCGGTTGGGCACCCTCAAGCGCGTCGACATCGTGGCCGCTTCGGCGCCCTTCACCGGCCGTTTCACCCGCACCGACTGCGCCGGGGTGGCGACGGGGGTGTGTACCTACTTGGAGGAAAGGCAGAACTTCGCCAACTGGTTCCAGTACTACCACAAGCGCCTGTCGCTCATGAAGACCGTCGCCGGCCGCGTGTTCTCGACCATCGACGACCGCTTCCGCGTCGGTTTCATCAATATCCACACCGCCGTCGGCGAGGCCCAGTACCTCAAAATCGACAAGTTCACCCCCGCGCACAAGGCCTTGTGGTACACCAAGTTCTACGGCATGGGCACGATAGGCGACACGCCGCTGCGGCGGACGCTCTCCGTCGTCGGGCGCCATTACGCGGGCAGGACCGACGGCGTCAACTCCATCATGCCCAACGATCCGGTGCAGTACTCGTGCCAGCAAAACTTCGCGCTCCTCACCACCGACGGCTACTGGCGGGCAGACCCCACCCCCAGCGGTCTCCTGATCGACGGCGTGACCGCCATCGGCAATCAGGACAACGTCGATGCCGGCTTCTCCACGCGCGCCGCGGGCGCCTATGACGGTAATCTCGGGGGCATTGCGGGTCCGGCGGACGGCGGCGGAACGGGCTCGTCGCATACGCTCGCCGACGTGGCGATGTATTACTACAAGAACGACCTGCGGGATGCGTCATGGCCGGCCGCGATTTCGAAGAACAACGTGCCCACCACGCCCAAGGACGGCGCGCCGCATCAGCATATGGTTACCTTCACCCTCGGGCTCGGGCTCGAAGGCG
>CAYNFN010000469.1:0-7336 GCA_964396485.1 uncultured Alcaligenaceae bacterium | reverse complement strand
CATTTCACCTCGGCCCTCAGCACTCGAACCTCGGCCCTGCCTTCGACACTAGCCGTCTATATACGCGACCGCTTCGATTTCCACTTTCAGCCGTGGATCGACCAGCGCACTCACTTCCACTAATGTGGAGGCCGGCCGATTGTCGCCGAAGTATTCGATTCGCAGCGGATTGATCAGCGGGCGCTCGGTGATATCGGTCATGAAGATCGTGACTTTGACGACCTGCGCGGCTGTCGCGCCGGCGTGACGCAGGCACGCGTCCACACTGTCGAGCGCAACACGGAATTGCTCGACGGTGCTATCCGGAATGGTTCCGTCCTGCTTGATGCCGACCGCGCCCGAAACCCAGACGTGCCGGTCGGCGCGCACAACGTGGCAGTAGTGGCTATAAGGCTTTGGCTGGCCGGGCAAAAGGTGGCGTTCGATCATATAGGGGTGTCCTTACTGGTCCAGGAAAAGCATACAAAGCATATCCCTTTGGCTTGGTCCCGCAATCTTGAAGCGATCCGGATATGGCCGCGATCTGCAGCCCTCCAAATTGAGTTCGCGACTTCAGTTTGCCTGCTATAAAGTATAGGCCTGACCCTACGTTTTGCGCCTGCGCGCTCACGTGCCGGCGAACCGGTGAGGCTCTGCCCAAGCCATGGGCTATAGCAGTAGTTCCAGAGTTCCTGGATGAGGGTACTTGAGTTCATCGTTTCCAATCGCTAGTCACTGGCGTATTATTCGTAGCATGGCTCTCAAGCAATCCAACCCCCACCTCAAATCGGCTACCGCCCGAAAGGCGGCCTTGCGCATCTCGGCGCAAACTTCGTCCGCAGTCGAAGGCATCCGCGCGCCCTTCGCCAAGGGCAAGTGCGCCGACGCGCCGGCCAGCACGGAAGCCTTCATCGCCCATTGGAAGCGGCGCGTCGCCGCGACCGCTCGATAACGCGCGTCAACACCGCGGCCAGCGGTGCGTAGTCGCGGCCCATTGCCGCATGAATGCCCGCAACGTAAGCGCGTTTGCCGCGCCCGGACAACGGGCTGAAGTCCAGCGGAGGTAATCCCGCCTGCAAGGCCATCAACAAGACCAGCAAACGGGCAAGTCGACCGTTGCCTTCCCGAAAAGGGTGCATCAGAATCAGTTCCGCGTGCACCTCAGCCAAGGCTCGGGCCACATCAGCATCGTTTGCCTCGCGACAAGGCGTATACCGTCGTAGCGCGCCCCGCTCGAACTCCGCCATCAAGCCAGCGATGAGCGGTGCGTGCGCGAACTGGAAGCCGTCCTTGCCGATGTTAACGCTGCGGTACTTGCCCGACCAAGGGTAGATCGGGCCGAGCCAGAGCCGATGTAGCGCGCAGATGTCATCGGCGGTGAACCGATGGTCAGGACCGTATCGGTCCAGCGCAGTCTCCTGTGCCAGCTCTAGCGCCTGCGATTCGGCCTCGTTCATGTCGCGCACCCGGGTGATACCAAGCAGGTTGCGCAGCACACGGCCCCGGGAGCCGGGCTGGAATTCGGCTTCAGGGCCGGTAGCATCGTACTTGCGGCTCACCATCATCGCACCCCGAAAATCCACCCTTTCTGCGCCGCAGCGTTGCCAGCATCCGACACCGGTGCGCGCGCCGTGATTATGCCCAGCAGTGCGCGTCAGCGCCACGGCAGGCTTCCTTCGCAAGTTGTGCCGGCGCGAACCGCACTTCGGCGCGGTACCGCAGGCGCTTCGGAACGATGCAGTGGGCGGTCCTAGCCGGTGTGCCGCCGGTGGGGTACGGCATCGAATTCCCGAGAGATGTCGAGCGCGGGACGCCTTTCCCAAGCCGGATAGGCATGATCCGTATATTTGGAGCGCCTTTGCTCCATTTCGGCTGGATCTGAGGCGCCTCTAAGGAAATTTCTCAAGTCTCGGAGGCAAGATCAAACAGCGACCCGATCTGGACCTAGGAGACACTTCGATCAGATTCACTTGGTAGCGATTCGGGCTGCAGTTCAAGTGTGCAAGAAACAAGACCTGACCCCGTCGTTCTCGTCCAGCGGGAGGATTTACCATTTACTCAATGCGCTGAGTATTTTTACTCAATTCCAGGAACAAGCGCAGGCCCCTAATTATTCCAACGTCCCGGTCGGCATCGTCCGGGAAGATATACTCCTCCCTGCGCTCAAGTGGTGCGGTTAGATCTTGAATCCACCCTGTTCGCATTGGAAATTACGGCGTCAAGCCGGCCTTGCGCAAGCCGTTGAAGAACCGGTCAAGCGCCGTCGAGCTCCGGTAGGGCATGACCCGCCGCATGTGCTCCAGAGAGTACTTCGGGTTGATCTCCATCAGTTCCCGCCACATTTGCCGGGCTTCTTCGTGCCGGCCGGTATGGCCGTAGAGCGAGGCGAGGTAGGCGCGCGTGACATCCGAGCGGGGCATGCGAATCAGGCGGCGCTTGAACGACGCCTCGGCCTCGTCGAAACGCTCCAGCGCGAACTGGGCCCGGCCGCAGGCCTGCATCCACAGGTCGAATTGCGGGTCGAGCCGCATCGCCTGCTCGAAGAGCCCGATCGCTTTCTCGTGCTGACCGCTGAAATCCAATATGTTTCCGAGGACTCCATAGGCTTCGGCCCGATTGGGATCGAGCTCGATCGCCCGCCGCGCGGCACGCTCGGCGTCGTCCTGTCGTCCCAGCCATGTCAGAGCGGCGGCCAGCGCCAGATGCGACGCCGGCTCGAATTCGTCGGCGCTGAGGGCCTTGCGCGCCAGCTCGAGGGCGCGCTCCAAATGATCCGCCCCAGGATTGTTCCAGTCATTCACGTACTCGGTGCAGTGAAGAATGGCCAAAGTGGCATAGGCCGGCGCCAACTTCGGATCGATGGCGAGAGCGCGTTCCAGCATAGCGCGGCCCTCGAGCGCCCCTTCGGCGGTGAATTGGACAAGGCAGGCCCTGCCCCGAATCAGATAATCGTAAGCCTCGGGATTCACCTTGCCGCGATCTTCGCGGCGCACCTCCTCGCTGCGGGTGAGGTTCACCTTGAGCGCGTCGACGACTCTGCGCGTCACCTCGTCCTGCACCGCAAAGATGTCCTCGAGATCGCGGTCGTAGCGATCGGCCCAGACGTGGCCGCCGGTTTCGGCGTCGATGAGCTGCACGTTGATCCGGACTTTCATGCCCGCCTTGCGGACGCTGCCTTCGAGGACATGTCGCACGCCCAGTTTCCTGCCGACTTCCTTGATATCGACGTTCTGTTTCTTGAACGTGAATGACGAGTTGCGAGCGATGACCAGCAGGCCGGAGATCCGGGAGATGTCGGTAATGATGTCTTCCGTGATCCCGTCCGCAAAGTACTCCTGCTCCGGGTCGCCGCTCAGGTTAGCGAACGGCAGCACGGCGATCGAGGGCTTGTCGGGCAGCGCCAGCGCGGGCGCCGCAGACGGCGTCTGCGCCGTGGCGGCCCCGAGCGCGATGCGAAATACCCTGAGCGGTGCAGCGATGTTCTTCACCGTCTGCTCGCCCAGATCGGCGAAGCTCGCCGCGACGCGGTTACGCACCGCGTCGCGCACCATGCCCGAAACGGTGATCCCGCCCGCGTCAGCCAGGGCTTGAAGGCGCGCGGCGATATTGACGCCATCGCCGTAGACCGTGCCGTCGGCCTTCTCGATCAAGTCGCCCAGGTGGATGCCGATGCGAAAGCGCATGCGCCGCTCCTCGGGCGTTGCCGCTTGCGATGCCGCGAGCGCGATCTGGATTTCGAGCGCCGAGGTCACCGCGCCGCTTGCAGTCTCGAATACGGCGAGCACCGAGTCTCCCGCTGTATCGATGACGCGGCCCTGGTTCGCTTCGATGCGCGATTTGAAAACCTCGCGCGCCGAATCGAGCGCCGCCAGCGTGGCGCGCTCGTCGCCCGCCATCAGCCGCGAGTAACCCGCCGCGTCCGCAGCGAGGATCGCAGCCAGACGCTGCCGGATTCCGGTGTCAGTCAAGATAACTCCCGAGTTTTGCCTCGCTGAACATCCTGCCACAAAAGCGCCGCTCGCTCCGGCCGCGCAACTCCAATCTCGGGTCGGACCACGCCAAGTTTATTCAGTTGCAGGATTTTCCGTCCAGAGGATAGTGTTTTCCGAGCTTAGAGCGCTGCTTTCGGTGCCAAAAGTGTTCGCGTAAGCGCCTCTCGGCTCGCGCAGTACGCACGTTCCGCCGACAGCGATGCACAATGCGCCAGAACTGGCTGGGCAGAAAGTGAGGGCTGGTGCGGGACATGACTGCGCCCCCTTAGAGCGTCGATATTGCCCCGAAAAACGTGCATCTAAGCCTCTCCGCCGACCTTATTTGACCTTCTTACGTCCCCGAATCAAAGTGATAGTCTGGTCCGACCCGGTCATCGCGGTCATCGCGATCAGCGAATGGTGGAGACGCTTCTCGATCGGCAGGTAGTCGCATGTGCTGTTGCCGTGTTCGCTGCCGCCTTCCGGCCCGAGCGCACCCGCTCGAACGAGCAGCGCGTCCGCGAGCGCGGTCTTGCCGCTGCCCGCCTGGCCGACCAGCGCCAGGGTCCGGATTTTTTTGATCGGGTATTTCCCCAATTGATCCTCCCAATGTCAGTGTGGCGGCTGCCCTGTTCAAAGGTGTCGGTCCCCGTTCATTCTTCGATCAGAAAGTTTCTTCGATGAGAAAGCCGCGCGGGATGCGTTCCTTGAGGGGCTTGTCGGAGAGTTTAGGCAGGCGCAGTGCCGGGGCCAGAGGTTCGCGCTTGGGCAGCTGCTTGAGCAGGTGATCGATCAGGTTCAGGCGGCCGCGTTTCTGGTCGTTGAAATTGACCACGTACCAGGGTGCGTAGTCGGTGTGGGTCGCGCGCAGCATGATGTCGCGCCCCTTGCCGTATGTGGCGTATTGCTCGCGGGCTTTTATGTCGATCGGTGAGAGCTTCCAGCGCTTGGTGGGATCTTTCGCCCGTTCGTAGAAGCGTTCTTCTTGTTCCTCCTGGTCGACGCTGAGCCAGTACTTGAGCAGGATCAGGCCGTCATTGGTGATCAGACGTTCGAACAGCGGGCAGTCGAGCAGGAACTGCTTGTGTTGGGCGGGTGTGCAGAAGCCCATGACCGGTTCGACGCCGGCACGGTTGTACCAGCTGCGATCGAAGAGGACAAGTTCGCCGGCACTCGGCAACTGGCTCGCGTAGCGCTCGAAGTACCACTGGCTGCGCTCGCGTTCGTCTGGTTTCGAAAGCGCGACGGTGCGCACGTAGCGATCGTTGAGCGGCTCCTCGATGGCCTTGATCACACCGCCCTTGCCGGCTGCATCGCGCCCTTCGAAGACCACGGCCACGCGCTGGTTGTTGGCAATGATCCAGTGCTGCAGGTTGATCAGCTCGGTTTGTAAGTCTTCGAGGGCATCCTCGTATTTCTTGCGCTTGATCGATTTCATTGGCATCCCCCGGCGCTGTGGTGATCGAGTTTCCGGTTGAGGTGGTCGCTGGTTGGGGAGTCTCTCACCTTAGAATAAGCATGAATAGACCCCGAGGTTTCACCTGGTCGCGGTACCGAAGACCGAGGACGGTCTGGAGCAGGCGCCTAAAACTCTTGCACATGCGCCATGCCCAGCGGATCAACCGTGCGCGCGGTTGGACGGGACATCTCTGGCAGGGGCGGTTCTTCTCCTGCGCCTTGGAAGAAGCCTACCTGTTGGCGGCGATGCGATAGCTATAAAGTATAGGCCTGACCCTATACTTTCCTGGATGGTAGAAAATAACGCATCGGCCAGGCTGGTGCCTTTTCGAATCTTGGAAACCCGGGCTATTGCTTTCGTACCCATATTGGGCATATTGATGCCCAATATGGGTATGTTCAAGCTTGCTGCTTTGACTCCCTTGGTTGCAGCGCGAGCTTCAGTTCGCGCCTCCAAGAAACAAGACCTGCCACTGGCTCTGCAAGTTGTGACCTCGCGAACTATTCAAGAGCGAGTCAGTCTGAAGCGGAGTGTCGCTAGACAGAACCGGGATTGTTAGTATGTACGCGAATTTTCCGAATTGACGAGGTATATGACATGACGGCCCTTAGAGTCAATCTTCTCGCAGTCTTGCTGTTTTTGCTCGGCTCGACCGGTAGCGCCTGGGCGGACGATTACACCGAAACCATCAAGATATTCAAACAAGCCGGAGCAAGTGCGGGCTTTTTCGGCAACAGCTACGGTTACGCGGTTTTCCCGACCATCGGCAAGGGCGGTATCGGCATCGGCGGCGCCTACGGCAAGGGCCGGGTCTACAGGAAAGGCGCGTACGTCGGCAACACCTCGATGACACAGCTTACGGTGGGTCTGCAGCTCGGCGGACAGGGCTATAGCCAGATCATCTTCTTCAAGGACCAGCGCGCCTTCGACGAATTCACCACGGGCAAATTCGAGTTCAGCGCCCAGGCGACCGCAGTCGCCATCACTGCCGGCGCGTCGGCCTCCGCGAGCACGACCGGTACTTCCACCAGCGCCAGCGGAGACAAACATGACGCCACCACCGCCGGTTCCTACCACAAGGGCATGGCGACGTTCACGGTTGCCAAGGGCGGGCTGATGTACGAAGCGAGCATCGGCGGCCAGAAATTCAGTTATAAACCCAAAAAATAATCGTCCCTCGCCCCTCGTCCCTGTTTCTCCCCCTTCACCCTCACTTGTCCCCGGAGGGGATCACTCATTCACGCCTTCACGATTTTTATCGCTTGCGTGAAGGATGCGTCGAATTCAATTCCCGGGCAGAGGGTGTGCCTTGATTGCCCTGAAGGCAGCGTCCAGGCGCGCGCGAACCTGGCGTTCGCCCTGCGCATAACCCTGCGGGTCGGCAATCTGCCAGGCACCCGACGCCATCGCTGCAATGCCGCACGTCAGCGCCACCAGCGCGATGATGACGCGCGGCGCGCGCAGCAGAAGCGTCTGCCACCGATTGCGCTGTGCGCCCGGATCGGCGAACAGCAACACCGAAAACCCGAGAAGTAACAGACTCACAGCGACATACACGATGCCTGGATTCTGCTGCAGAAGGCGGGCCGCTCGCGGCCAGACGCCGATATCGAGCAGGTACGCATAGCCAATGAGCGCCGCGCCCGCGAACAGCAGCATCATGCCCCACACGATCGCCGGAAACCCGTCGTAGCCGGCGTTCTCGGAAAAACGCAGGCTCATCCCCCGCGAATACAGCGACTCGATTCCGGCCGCGGCGATTCCCGCCCCGACGAGCAGAATGCCGAGATGCACGCCTTTCGCCAAGGCGAAGTGTCGGCTGGCGAGGATTCCGATTGCGCCGACCACCATCGCCGCGTATTCGAGAAAAGTGAGGAGACGCATGCGATTCAGTGTAGTCGATTCCTCGTCGCCGCTGCGGCTCAGG
>CAYNFN010000468.1:0-2728 GCA_964396485.1 uncultured Alcaligenaceae bacterium | reverse complement strand
CTTTGTCGGCATTGGGAATGCGCTCGCGAAGCTGCCGGATCATGGCGGAAAACTGCTCCGGCACGGTGTAGCCCACCGTATCCGGAATGTTGATGGTTCGGGCACCGGCATCGATCACCTTCTCCAGGATGCGGCACAAGAAATCGATCTCGGAACGCCCGGCGTCCTCGGGTGAGAACTCCACATCCTCGCACAACGATCGCGCCAGCTTGACCGACTTCACCGCCTGCTCGATCACCTGGTCGGGTTGCATGCGCAGCTTCTTCTGCATGTGAATTGGCGAGGTGGCGATAAAGGTGTGGATGCGCGGGGCATTTGCAGGCTTGACCGCCTCGCCGGCGCGGCGGATGTCGTTGTCGGTGGCGCGCGCCAGGCCGCACACGATGCTGTCTTTCACAACCTGGGCCACCGCCTTCACCGACTCGAAGTCGCCGTTGCTCGCGGCGGGGAAGCCGGCCTCGATGACGTTCACTCGCATGCGCTCCAATTGCCGGCCGATGCGCAGCTTTTCCTCGCGGGTCATCGAGGCTCCCGGACTCTGCTCGCCGTCGCGCATGGTGGTATCAAAAATGATCAATTGTTCTTTCATGGTCGTTCTCCGCTGCGAATTCGTTTCGGACTGGCGGCTCGCTGTCGAACTGTCGGACGCGGGCGTACTGGTGCCTGTTTTTCCTGCTGCGGGCTTTTTGCAGAAACCCGACAAACTGTTGGGGGAAGTGAGTTTTTAGCGCCCGGGGCGCAGCAGCAGGCCGCCCAGCAGAATGCCGGGGAGAAGAAAAGCGATTTGGCCGAGCTGTTGGGAAAGCATGTCGCGGACTATAAGGAGTTTTTTGCGGGCCCGCAAGCCCCGGAGTTTTTTGCGGGCCGCAGGCCCGGAGTTCTGTGCGGGGCCGCGAGCCCCGGGGGCTACAGGTCCGAACCCGACGATGGAGGTGGCGGGGCTGTCGGCTTCTTGCGCAGGCGCTCCCACGCCCACATGGCATAGCCCGATGCGGCGTAGATCGCGAACAGGCTGAACAGCACCTCCGGCAGGTTGTCGGCGACCTGCATCAGCGCCACCACGGCGAGCGCGATCATCACCACTACCCCGAAGGAAACGCTCTTGCGCAGGTTGATGTCCTTGCCGCTGTAGAAACGGATGCTGCTCACCATGGTGAACCCGGCGAACAGCGTGAGTGCCCACGCCAGCCAGGGCACGTCGGCGCGCGCCACGTCGTAGGCTTCCATCGCCCACACCAGTCCCGCCACGAGTCCCGCAGCAGCCGGGCTCGGCAGGCCCTGAAAGTAGCGCTTATCCACCACGTCGATGTTGGTGTTGAAACGCGCGAGCCGCAACGCCGCACAAGCGCAATAGACGAAGGCCGCGACCCAGCCGAGCCTGCCCATGCCCTTGAGCGACCATTCGTAGATCACCAGCGCCGGCGCCGCACCGACGGACACCATGTCGGAAAGACTGTCGAACTCGGCACCGAATTCGCTTTGCGTGCGGGTGAGCCGCGCAACGCGGCCATCGAGCGCGTCGAACACCATGGCGGCGAACACGCCTGCCGCGGCCAGCTCGAAGCGCAGGTTCATCGCCTGCACGATGGCGTAAAACCCGGCGAACAACCCGCAGGTAGTGATGGCGTTGGGGAGCCAGTAGATGCCGCGGCGGCGAATGCCGGTGCGACTGAGCCAATGCGGTTTAGGTGCCGGATGATTCATACTCGATCAGTTGGCCGGGAACCACGCCAGAATGGTTTCCCCAGCATACACGCTGTCGCCGACTGCGGCACGCGGGGTCGCGCCGGGCGGAAGATAAACATCCACACGCGAACCGAAGCGGATGAAACCGAAGCGCTGCCCGCGCTTGAGCCTGTCATGCGGCTTGACGTAGCACAGGATGCGGCGGGCGATCAGCCCGGCCACCTGCACGCAGGTGACGTCCGCACCCCGGTCGGCACGGATCCACAGCGCATTGCGTTCGTTTTCGAGCGAAGCCTTGTCGAGCGCGGCATTGAGGAACTTGCCGCCGTAGTACCAGCCCTTCTTCACTTCGCCATCGACCGGGCTGCGGTTTGAGTGCGCGTTGAATACGTTCATGAACACGCTGATCTTCAGCGCATCGCGGTCGAGGTAGGGGTCGCGGGACTTTTCCACCGCGACGATGCGGCCGTCGGCGGGCGAAACTACGGCGTCGGGATCGTTCGGAACGTTGCGCGGCGGGTCGCGAAAGAACTGCAGGATGAAAAGCGCCGCCAGCCAGAACGGAACCGACCACCATCCCCACAAGTACCCGACGATCAGCGCAACGACGACTGCCGCGGCGAGGAACGGCCAGCCTTCCCTGGCGATGATGGGGTGGGGATAGGGCGTCACGACGTTCGCCCTGTGACCGGTGACGAGTAACGTGTGACGAGAAAAAACACCCCCGTCTCAGCGCGATCAGCCAGCACGTCCACCCTCGCTGCGGAGCGCCGATTGCGGCTTGAGGTTTTTGCCTGTCACTTGTCACCCGTCACTGGACAGGTTTCAGCGTTAGTTGAACACTTTTTTGACGTCAACATGACCGAGTCTCAGCGTTGGTCGAACAAATTTCACGATGGCGTTCAATGCTTCCAAACCAGTCTTGTAGAGGAGAATCATGGTGTTTTCGGTCCGAATCGATAGTCCGATGCGTTCTTGTGCTCTGCGAACGTGTTCGGCGAACGCTGAGACTCAAGTGTTCAACTAACGCTGAAACTCCGCC
>CAYNFN010000467.1:0-38789 GCA_964396485.1 uncultured Alcaligenaceae bacterium | reverse complement strand
CCTGAGTCACTGCTTCTACTCAGTCCTCGGCCCTCAGTCCTGAGTCCTCGCCCTTACTCAGTCCCCGCCCCTCCGTCCTCAGTCCCCGCCTTTACTCGGCCCTCAGTCCTGAGTCCTCGCCCTTAACTTTCCCCTTTTTCCCTTTTACGCAGCGCTGATTAACTGCTGCGCTTTCAGTTTCTCCGTCAACTCGATGACGTCGCGCTCGATGTCTTCGCGCGACACCTCAAATTCCGTCTGCATCGCGTCGCAGACTTCCGCAAGCGTTTTGCCTTCACTCATCAGTTGCCAGATGCGCGCGCCGACCGGATCCAGACCGAAGTATGTGCCGGTGGCCAAGTCCAGAATCACCGTCTCCGCGCCCACCTGCCGCGCCATCACCTGCGCCGGTATTTTTATTTTGTCGGAAAGATTCATGCCGTCGTGTCCTCTGCATGCACGTGATCCACGATCGCCCTTCTGACCTGTGCCAGATCTTCGAAACGCCGTGGATAATCCAGACGATAGTATATCGGCCGGTTCGCCAGGCGGGACAGTTCATCGAAATGTGCCGCGAGTAGCTCGTGCTCCTCTATATCGAGCAGGAAAGAATGCTTCACCAGCTCGATCAAGGCGTCGCTGGGCTGCAAGCGCTCGAACATCGGTTCCGGCGACACACCCGTGCCGAGAAAATACACACCTTGAAGCCGCCGTGGTTCTTCGCAGAAAACAATATCGTCACCCGCCAGGAATCGCGCCTTGGAGGTATACGAGACCGGTGGGGCCTTCCGCACGCCCGTGCGCACCAGCGCATCCTGACTGTCTTCCCATAGACGAATGGAGGGGTGACTTGGCAGAACACGCCAATCTCCCGCAACTGTCTCCACCGCCAGTCCGTCATCGGTGAGAAAGCGCGATCCGGTGGTGGCGAAACTTGCCGCCAGGGTGGACTTGCCTCGGCCGGCCTCGCCCATAAAAGCAACTGCCGCGTCGCCTATCTCCACGGCGCTGGCATGAAAAACCAGTTTCCCCTGTCTGCTGAGCGCCAGCGGCAACACCTGATTCAGATAGAGGTGTTGCACCGATTGATCCGAAACGCCAGGCACGGGCCAGCAGCTCACCGCACGGCCATCGCGTGATACCAAAAAATCCGCGAGATCGGGGAAACGCAGCAGATAACCGCTCTCAGCGCGATAGAACTGCGTCCAGGTCGTACCGTCCGGGAAGATCCATTGGTGGAACAGCGCATTGCCGAGGGGTATTTGCGGGCGCGCCTCTGCCAAACTGTAGTCCGTCACGCTCCGGTATCCCTGCCCAGCACCCGTGCCACGAAGCGTGCAATTTCTCCGCTGGTCGGGAACAAGTTCGGATGATCGCGCAGCACTGCCTGTTCGACTTCCTGCGTTGTTCTTTTTCCATCACAGTATCCCAGCACCGTCATGCGTGCCCGCCCTTCCCGGCTTAACTGCGGAATATGGCGGGGGTTGGCCCGGATCAGATTTTCCGGCGACAACAATATACTCTGCCAAGTTGAATGGCTGAAGCGCTGTCCTGTGGTTGAGAATTCCACGGTCCAGGCAATTAACTGCTCGGCCGGACGCACCATGATGGTGACTGTGACAACATCTCCGCACTTTGCCGGCACGGCCTCACCGATGGGCAGAAAAGCCTGCGGACGGCGGATTGGTTTTGCCGCCAGCGGCGAATTCGTCATCCAGACATTCTCGGCCAGCTCGCAGTCGAACCAACCGGCCACGCCGTGCATCACCCCGTCGCGTTCGATACGCAACTCTGCGTTCCAGGAAAAAAACTCCGGGTTATCCGCATAGAGATCGATATCGCCCAGTACAGCAGGCGGACCAAGAACGTCATCCCGCCCAAACTCGACCGCATGCTTGGTATTGATCGAATAACTGCGCAGCCAGTGAAACTCGGGAGGGATGTTGTTGCCTTGCCAGCCATCGGCAAGCGCGCTGCATTTCTGTGAACCGGCAGCGGCAATATTGAGCCGGATTTTTGAAGGGATCAGTGTGCCGCCCGGCTTGAGAAAACGCCGTTTGGCGTCTCCGAGAAACTCAACCACACCGTAGTCAAAACCGAAGTAGCCGACATGATCACAGATCACCACGTCTACCCGCTCGGGCAATTCGATCTGGCTGGATTTGCCACGGATGAAGGTGGCGCGGTCAACCAGACTGGCTCGCGTCAGAGACTCCCGGGCAATGTCGATCATGGCGCTGTCATCGACAGCATACACATGGCCCGTGCCGGCCTGCAGGCACAACAACCCCAGCACCCCCGAGCCGCACCCCAAATCTGCTACGGTATTTCCGGGAGCAACAACCTTGGTTATTGCGGCCCTGTATCGTTCCAGTCTGACAAGATCAGCGACATAATCCAGGTGCTCCTGCAGCATAGAACCTGCGCTACGCCTCCCCGCCCGGCTTACTGGATACCGTGACTGATCCCCAGCTTCGCGTAGTTGACCATCTTGTAGCCGTCTGGGTGAACGAATACTGCATCCGGTACAACCGTTTCAACTTCATCGGCCATGATACCAAGCTGCCGGCCAGTGCCGCAACGTTCCCGGTATTCCGGCTTGTAGTCGAACAGGTAAAGGCCTATGCCGAACGGGTGGGTGTCGATTCGGACGATGTTTTCTTTAATCAATCGATCGCTCGGCAACATATCCATGAGTGCGCCATCGCCCAAACTACCACCACCACCCAAAGTCAGCTTGCTCACGGAACCATAAACCCGAAGCAGGGGCGCAGAATAGGAGGCTTTATCAGGCTTGGCGGTCTTGACCGTCGCGTTCTTGCTTGCGGTGAGAGGGTTTTTCTTATCGTTCATGGTCATTCCCCAAAAAAAATATGAATTTTGAAATTGGCAACAATTGTCTGAACGAACTCAAATAGCCAGCAGAAAGCATGCCATAAGCGGCCACCTAAAGTAGCTTCAGAGCCCTTTCACCACCGCGTCAGACCCAAAGATACTCCACAAAACCCATAATGGCCAACCCACCTGCGGGGTGTTCACATACGCTTGGAAGAGCATGGACGTGCCCACCGGGTCTACCCAGCCGGTTCGCTCCCTGGGAATCGATTCGGTCAGCAGCGATTTCATCCGGACCATCTGCATATGGAATACAACCGAGAATTCCGCCTTGGTTTTCCGATCGAGGATGATCGGGGGCATCAGGCCTTGCATGGCCTGGACGTGAATGTATTTGGTGCGATCGCCCCGCAATCGCAGCCTTGCCGGCGTCGCGAACGCGAATTGGACAAAGGCCGTGGCATGGAACGGATGCCGTATTTCGAACCCGGCACGGGCGCCCTCCCGATCCAGGAATTCCATTGCCTGGATGGTAAACGCGTCATACAGTTTCTGAAGCAATTCCCGCTGACTGATACTGCGCACTCGCTGACCAATCCACGGACGGGGGTGTTCACGACGCGCCGCAATAACCTGCCGCATCCGCGGCGAAAGCCAATAGGTGTCGCGAATCGCCGTGCCGCGCAGCCTGCGCACCAGTTGGCGCAATCCATGCTGAAGTGCGATTGGAAGCAAGGGATAAAAGCCGTACCGGACAAACCATGCCATGGCCTGCTGGGTACCGTACACGCCGGAATCATTTCTGAAGCTGTCTCGAAGCGCGGTCCAATGCCGTTGCGCCATCTCCTCGGCATAGTACTCCCGTGAACCTTGCGCCCAGGCGTCGCCCCCTTGGCCGGTCAGCACCGTGCGGCACCCCAGAGATGCAGCATGCCTCATCGCATCAAGATACATCGTCCCGTTCGGATAACCGGGGAACTCCCGGTACATGTGAGCGCGCTCTTCATACCAGGAAAGCGGTGGGATGGAAGGGGCGATCTCCTCAATCGGCAGACCCAAATATTCGCCTACGGCCCGGGCATAGGCGATTTCATTGGCGGCGCTGTCGTCCGTGAAGGCCATGGTGTACCCACGGATACCGGGCGCGGGCAAACGACCGGCACGACGCAGGTGCTCCCCGAGGCAGAACACGGCGGAGGAATCGAGACCGCCGCTGACCTCGACGGCGACCGGGCGGTGCGAACGCGACAACCGCCGGACGCTGTCCGTTAGCAATTCCCGGTAATGCTCGAAATATTCTTCGTCCCTTGTATATGCCGGTGCCGCCCACAGATTCGGTCCCCAGTATTGATCGGTTTGCGGCCCGCGACGGCCGACCGTCATGCGGTGCGCGGCAAGGAGACGCAGGATTCCATTCCAAAGTGTTTCATCGCGCGAATACCACTCCGCCGCGAGAAACTCTGCCAGCATGCCCTCATTCGGCATTTGCGGCACCCACGGCAGCGCGAGAATCGGATGCAGTTCTGAGGCAAAGACCAGCGTGTTACCGCTCCAATGATAATGGAACGGCTTGTTACCCATGCGGTCGCGCGCGCAAAACGCTTCCTGCCGCCGCACATCCCAGATCACCAGTGCGAAGTCGCCGTCGATGTGCGTGAGGCAGTCCCGGCCCCAAGTCTCGTAGGCTCGCAATACCAGTTCGGCATCGGCGCGGTTTCTGAGCATCGCGCCGCAGGCGAGCAGCTCCGTGCGGAGTTCTTCCCAATTGTCCACGCGCCCATCCATGACGAGCACCCGGCTCTGGTCTTCGTTTGTCAGCGGCTGGGTTTCTTCGAGCGATTCCGGGGTTGTGCGCAGCATGCACTGCCCCAATGCAACCGAGCCCTTGACCCAATGGTTGATGCCGTCCGGCCCGCGGTAGGCCATGGCGGCGGTCATTTTCTCGACCAGCCCCGGTTCGACGGGCACACCGTCACAATGAATGATGCCGGCGATCCCGCTCATGGTGCGATACAGGCCGTGGCGAGAACGGGAGCGTCCAAAAACCTTTCCAAGCGAACACGACTGCTATCCATGTGGGATCTTCGGAGACGCTTTCACAGCTCGTGCAAGTTCTGGAATTCCGAACAAACCCGCCCAGTTCCGTGGGTTCACCAACTCGGAAGTGCCCTGCGGAATGAAATGGAAAAAAAGTAAATCACAGCTGGCACGGCCATCTGATTTGGGCATCGGATCCCGGTAATGCCACTGACTGGCGCCAGAAAACAGGATTGCCTGCCCCGGCTCCAAAATATACGACTTGAAGTCGGCTGTTGGAGAGCTTTTGATAACCTCCGCCCAGTCTTCGTCGGACCAGTTTTGCGCTTCTATTTCTGACCAGGTATGGGGTCGGCTGAAATAGATGGGCCACCCCACACTCTGATCGAGACAAATGTCAAGCGTCCATTTCGCCGTAGGCGAGTCCATATGGACCGGGCAAACGCCCATGGCGCTGTAGAGGCTGAGGAAGTTGTAGGACGTTTCCACCGGCTCACCCGCTGCTGCGCTTACCAATGGAGTTATTTGCTTTTGCAGCTCATTAAAAAATGGATTGTCATGCACGACAAAACGTTTGAAACTTTGTGCCTCGTGCATTTCGACATCCGATGGCCTTAACGATTTGACAACGCGCCTGATTTCATCGAGCGTGTTATCGTCAAACACGCGCTCAAGAACTTTTTCCTGAAAATCATTGCGGGTTTGAAAAATCTGAAAAGCAGACTCGAAAGTAGTCAAGGCGCCAGGCTTTATTTTGCGAATAATAGCCTTGGCTTTCGTATATTCTTCAAGCCAGACAGAGTCATACCATGGATAGGCACTGCTCCTGTTCGGTCGCCCAAGCGCCTGCCCCGCCATTCCATATAAAGAAGAATCACTCAACGACTCATCCCCTTTCTTCTGCAACATGCGATGCACGAGCCCGGCGCTACGTGGACCTTGGCCAGTGATTGATGCCGGTGATTCCGCTCACGGCGACTGGAAGGCCGCGGGAGGCAAAATTTCGGCAAACGCTGCGAACTGCTCGCTCACGTCCGACCGATCATTAACGGGAACGCCGGCAACTTCGACCCAGGCATGAGCATCGAGCGCGCCCTGCGACAGACGCACGCCGATGCGCAGCTGGCTCGCCACACCGCGGCGGCGCAGCGTCCAGTCGAGCAGTAGGGAACGCGTGAGGCAGTTCATCGGACACGGCGCGTGGCGGCCGGCGATATTCACGAGATTGCCTATCGCCATGACATCATCCAGAGAAAGCCGCATGTCCGAACGCGCGGGCGTGTGTTGCAACCAGGCCTGCAAACGGCGCAGACCAATGAAATGCAAACCGATCCAGAACAACGGCAGCAAGAACGCCGCGTTCAATATGATCCGCCGGTGCGTCTTTGAAAGCGCGCGGAACTTCGCCAGTTTTCCGGTTATGGATGTCATGGTATCGGCTTTCGCCAATCCGCAATGCAACCGGCCTCCAGGTGTACCACTCGATCCGCCAGCGCCAGACTCGCCGGACGATGAGTAATGAGTATAACGGTTCGATGCGCCAGCCCGTGCCGGCACTCCTCGACAAAGGATTTCTCGCCTTGCGGATCGAACATGGCGGTGGCCTCGTCGAGGATCAGGATCGGCGGATCCTTGATGAGGGCGCGGGCGAGCGCGATGCGCTGGCGCTGACCGCCGGACAATCGAATGCCCTGGTCGCCGATCACGCTGTCGTAGCCTTGCGGAAGAGCGGAAATGAATTCATGCGCCTGGGCGGCACGGGCGGCCGCGATGACCGAATCGGCGCCGGCCTCGGGGCGGCCATAGCCGATGTTGTCGCGCACCGTGCCATGAAACAGCAGCACATGCTGCGGAACCAGGCCGATCTGAGCGCGCAGGCTGTTCAGCGTCACCCCGGCAATGTCCACCCCATCGATGAAGATATGACCGTGATCGGGTTCCGCCAGGCGCATGAGCAAATGGGCAATGGTGCTCTTGCCCGCGCCGTTCACGCCGGTGATAGCGATCGTCTCGCCGGCGCGAATATACAGATTGAGCGCGCGGAGGGCCCGCGGGCGACCCGGATAAGCGAAGTGGATGTCGCGAAACTCAATTTCGCCTCGCACTGGTGGCAATGCGTGCCCGATTCGCAGGAGCGGCTCGGGGCGCTCCGTGAGCACTTGCCTGAGCCGCTCCAGTGAGCCGCGCGCCTGGCGGGTCTGGCCATAGACATCGGCCAGCGCGCTGACAGGCCGGGTGAGCAGCGCGGCATAGAGCAGAAAACTCACCATGTCCGCCGGCGAACGATCGATCATCTGCCCGCTCATCAGCCAGAGCACCAACAGCATGGCGGCCGCGGCAAGAAACTGCAGCGCAGGCCCCAACGCGGCGACGATTCGCCGCTCCGCGGCGCTCAGATGCAGGATGTGGTGAATCTGCCGCCGATAGCGTTCTGATTCCTCCGGTTCGCGGGTGAAGGTCTTGATCGCCGGCAGCATGCCGAGGTTTTCCTCGGCGATGGCGACCGCCCCGGCATGCGCCTCTTGCAACTGCCCAGCCAGCGGACGCAGACCTCGGCCGAGAATCTTCAGCAACAGATAGAACAGCGGCACCAGTGCGGCCACGTACAGCGCCAAGCGGGCATCGATGCGGAACATCAGCAGCACGGCGCCGGCGACAGTAAGCAGCAGAGGAATCAAACTCGGCAAGGTGCCACTGATAAAACCGCTCAGGCGGCCGACGTCGTTCGTGAGCAGCGCGAGAATTTCACCGCGGCGGCGCTGGTGATAGAAGGCCAGTGGCAGCGCCTGCAAGTGATCGTAGAGATGGATACGCAGATCGGCCAGGATGTGCTCCGCACTATGGCTGAGCAGGTAGCTGTTGCCGAACTTGAGCAGCGACTGCAAACCAAACAGGGCAAGCAGCCCGAGCAACACCGGCCCGGCCCCGGACGCGGATGCAGTAGCGGCCAGCATGCTTTCGACCAAGTGGCCGGCGAGCCACGGCACCGCCAGCGCCACGCCGCTCTCGGCGATCATCAGCAGCGCGCTTACGGTGAGCGAAGTCCGATAAGGTTGCGCGAAACCCAGCATTGCTCGCAGACCCATGCCTTTCACGCCGCTACCCATGAACCTCCCCGCCCGGGCGGGGAGCACGACGCTCCTTTCTCCCCTCGGGACAAGGGAACACTTGAAGCGGAGCAGAAGGGCTGGGGATGAGGGAAGAGACGCCACGACAGGTTCATGGCCGCAATTCGCGGCGCACGCGCCGTGGCGTCTCTCCCGTATCGTCCGACACCAACGGCATCGCTGGGAATTCGCGGTTTCCTCATACCCATCGTAGAAAGTCAGTCGTTACCCAACAACAACCGGAGGTCACGCCCGCGATTTCGACGACTATGCAGCCACCCTTGCGCCGCATGCAACGTATCAGAGAACCGATCGTGCAGAAACAGCGTCAACCCGAGCTGGATCAATAGCGGGCGGTTCAACCAGCGGCTCGGCAAATCATGATCCAGCCAACGCCGAAGATAGTGCGCCCTTAAGCCGCCCGGGCGCAGACTGTTCAGCCATCCGTCGATAATCGCCCCTGCGGCCGGCGCGGCCAGCATCCGGAACCAGTTAAGCATGGTCCAGGCGGCAGTTCTCAGCCCTGCCACTTCCAGCAAACGCATGACGGCGGGCCAATCAATCGTCCTGTTCTGGATCCGGAGCAGAAAGTCCGCGACGCGCGGCAACCCCATGTTCGGAGAGCATACGTACTTCGCGAATGCCGGATGGGTCAGCATCAGGAACAAAGCGTCGGCATCGGACAACCCCCAGAAACCGTTGATCCGTCGTCGCCGCGCGAGCAAGCCCGCCGTCATGTCCGCGCGGGTCCGGCCCGGCCGCATGATGTCCCAGTGCAGGTCGATCTCCACCGGCGAGCGCGTGAAGCATGCCTCGTGGCTGATTATGGCGAGGTCAGCATTCACCGAGTAACCGGCATCGAGCAGAGCGTGCGCCGCGCACCGCCGGTCCGGCGCTGTGACCAACACGTCGATGTCGCCGGTCAGTCGCAGAGAAGGGTCGGGGTACGCGCACTCGCGCACGTGCGCGCCTTTCATGACCGCGTAGGAAATGCCCGCTGCTTCGAATAGCTGGTCGATGTGAATCAGCGCCGTGCGCTGCGCCAGGTATCTCGCCGCAGCCGCCATGCGTGCCTGCTGCAATGCATCGGCCACGCCGCGTGGCAGCGACTCAAGTAAGCCGTTTACCTGAAGGCAATGATGCCACCACGCCCCGAGATTCTGCGTTAGAAGTAAATCCACAAATGCGGGCCCACCCTCTGTCAGCGCCGCGCGAAATGCCGCGGGATCGACCCCTTCTTTTGCCGGGGTCAGCGCCAATCGATAGGAGTCCAGTCGGGTCAAGGCGCCCAACGACCAGGTGTCATTCTCTTTGCTTCCAGGTAACAACATTTCCTGTTTTTTTACGTCTCGTTTAGCCGTTCGCCTTCATGAGCGCCAGAGTATTGACCGCTTCCGCCATGGTGCTGCCGGAGCGCTCATCGAGAAGAATCGCGCTCCCCTGCACGCCTTGGTCCGCCAGGAATTGCAGCCGCCATTTTAGGTAGGCGAGCCGCGCGGGGACCGGGCTGCGCTCGACGTGGGTCAGGAGCACCCTCTGCGCATACCTTAGGCGAAAAAGTTCCGCGCCCTTAAGGGATCGGTCGCCCGCGTCCCCAGCCTGTCGCCGCGTTGTTCTGCAAACGTTTGGCATCGGCGAGTGCGGCTTCGGCAGAAGCCAGCAAGCGGCGGATTTCGATGGACGATGCCTTACTGACCCAACCGGTGAATAGTGCGCATCGTTTTTCCCCCTCTCCCTCCGGGACAAGGGAACACTTGAAGCGGAGCAGAGGGTTGGGGTGAGGGAATAACACCGGCAAAAGCCCCCTCATCCTGTCCTTCTCCCGGAGGGAGAAGGGACTCAACAGGTGTCGCACTGCGCACTCGTTTCTCGCTGGGTCCTGAGTCCTCGCCCTTCCTCGGCCCTCCGTCCTCAGTCCTCAGTCCTCGCCCTTCCTCGGCCCTCGTACCTCAGCCCTGCTCTTCTCGCTGCGTCCCGAGTCCTCAACTTTACTGGTCACTCGTCACCAGTCACTGGTCACCGCCCTTACTTTCCCCTTTCCTCTCGCCTTTTCTCGGCCCTCCGTCCTCAGTCCTGAGTCCTCGCCTTTTCTCAGTCCTCGGCCCTGTCTTTCTTCATCCTTCATCCTTCCGCCTTCATCTTTGCCTTTCCCCGTCACTTGTCACCAGTCACTGGTCACCGTCCTTTTTATCGCTCCTGCGTCCTGGCGGGAAGGTGCTTGTGCTTGACGCCGAAGAACCAGAGGATTTCGCGCCAGCGCTGCATGAAAACGCCATAAGCAGCGAAAGTCGCCAGGAAGCCGTAGGTCAGAATGTATTCCGGCACCTTGAAATACCAGCCGAAAAACCCGATCGCGCCGAAGAGTGCGGACATGCCCAGAAGCAACCAAAGTGTCCGACTCTCGGAAAGCCCCATGAAGATCAGCGTGTGATGGACATGCCTCCGGTCGGGTGCGAATGGATTCCGGCCCAAGGTTATACGGCGCACCATCAGATACACGGTATCGATGATCGGCACACCCAGAACCCACACCGCGGAGATGGGGTAGAAATCGCTCGGCGCACCCTGCGTAATGTCCACGGTGAACCAAACCAGCACGAACCCGAGGAACATGCTGCCGGAGTCCCCGAGAAATACCGACGCGTGCCGTCTCCACGGATGCCGTAAATTGAACACCAGGAACCCCGCCACCGCCGCGGCCAAGATGAAAAGCAGCGCTGCCGGATCTTTGAACGGATACTCGATATGCGCCGCCACGCCGAGCCACACGGCCGCGATGGCTGCGATGCCGCCGGCGAGCCCATCGAGACCGTCGATCATGTTCATCGAGTTGATAAGCCCGATGACGCAGAACAACGTGAACGGGATCTCCCAATTCCTCAGCACCACCTCGCCAGTGCCCCAGAGGTTGCCGAGATCGGTGAGGTACAGGTTCGCCCAGGACGTCATGAGCACCGCGGCAATGACCTGCCCGACGAATTTGCCGCGCGCCGAAAATTCCTCCATGTCGTCGAGCAGTCCAGTCGACAGGATCACAAGACAACAAACGATGAGCGCGAGAAGGTTCGGCTCGACCGAATACTGCGTGAGCGAAGTCAGGAGGAAAGCAATACCGATCGCAAGGCCCCCGATCACGGGAATCTCGCCGAGATGGGTCTTGCGGGGGGAAGGCGTGTCGACCAGCCCGAACCCGCGAGCGTACTTGCGCAGCAGAAAGATCAAACACAGCGTGCCGACAAACGCCACTATGGCGTACAGCATTTCTTCTTGCCTCCCCGATACTGCATCACTTGCACTACGCCGTACAAACCACGCTCTCTATGCCCTCGGGCTCTTAGAAACTTATCGGTCTCGACCAAGTGTTTCTTGTCATATGCCCATGCCCTTGGCACCCGCCCTACATTACCCCTGTCTTTCGTATTCGGCAACTCGCACCTAGCACTTGCCCTTACTCAGTACTCAGTCCTCAGTCCTCGGCGCTCCGTCCTCAGTCCTCGGCCCTCAGTCCTGAGTCCTCGCCCTTACTTTCCTCTTTCCTCTTTTCTCTTTCCTCTCGCCTTTTCTCGGCCCTCAGTCCTCAGTCCTCCGTCTTCCGTCCTCGGCCTTTCCGGCAGAAAATGGTTGTTGCCATACCACTTTCATGGCAATCTTGATGCCATGAAAGCTACCATTGACGCCGCCGGACGGATCGTCGTGCCCAAGCCGCTGCGACAGGCCCTGGGCCTCAAACCGGGCCAGCCGCTGGAGATCAGGGCGGGTGACGGGCGCCTTGAGATCGAGATTGCCCCGACCCCGATACGGTTGAAGAAGCGGGGGAAAGGGCTGGTTGCAGTCCCGGATGCCAAACTGCCTGCACTCACGGCCGAACAGGTTCGCGACACCCTGGAGCGCGTCCGGCGTTGAAGGCGGCCGACACCAGCCTGGTCATCGCCGCATTTGCATCCTGGCACGAGAGCCACGAGGCCGCGCGACGCACCCTTGACCGCGGGCTACGCCTGATCGAGCACTGCGCGCTTGAGACCTACTCCGTGCTTACCAGGTTGCCGCCTCCTCACCGCACTTCCGGCCCCATCGTCCGTGATTTTCTGGAGACACGGTTTCCACAGCCGTTCCTGCGGTTAAACGCAAGGGGCTACAAGGACTTCATTCGCGGATTGCCCGATCACGGGGTGACCGGCGGCACCGCCTACGACGCGCTGGTGGCCGCGACTGCAGCTGGCTGCGGTGCCGAACTAGTCACCTGCGACCGACGGGCGCTGCCGGTTTACGAGCGTTACGGCATCCGGACCCTGCTACTCCCATGACATGCTCTCGGCACCGAGCACCCGCCTTTTCTCGGCGCTCGGCCCTCGACCCTCGACCCTGCCCTTCTCGCACTGCGCACTCGTTTCTCCCTGAGTCCCGAGTCCTGCAGTTTGGTCCTTACTTTCCTCTTTCCTCTCGCCTTTTCTCGGCCCTCCGTCCTCAGTCCTCAGCCCTCGAACCTCGGCCCTGCTCTTACGCACTTCGCACTGCGCACCGAGTACTGAGCACTGCTCTTACGCACCTCGCGCTGAGCACTTGCCGTTCCCCGTCACTGGTCACCGGTCACCAGTCACCGAATTTCCGTCCTGATTCCTGCTCTCTCCCGGTTCGACAGGCGCGGCACTATTTCTTTCCCCATAACCGGGACAAGGGCACAGCTTGGATGCCACTACCGAACGGTACGGTCTTCTGCCCCGTGTAAAGAAGAATACCGCCACGAAACCGCCTGCCGGCGATCTCGGCAAGCGCCTTGAATCCATTCATGTCCCGAGGCTCGATGGTGGCCGATGCCTTGATCTCTATACCGACAATATCCCCGTCCGGGCGTTCGATGACGACATCGACCTCCTGCCCAACCTGTGTCCGAAAGTGAAAAAGACTCACGCGATTTAAAGCCCAACCGGCCTGCTTTCGAAGCTCCATCACGACGAAGTTCTCGAGCAAAGCGCCGAACGCAGACGGATCTCCCGCGAGCCGGTTTTCGTCACGACCGGTGAGGTAAGCCGCAAGACCCGCGTCGGTCAGAAAAGCCTTCGGGGCCTTGACTAGCCTCTTGCCGAGATTGGTCGACCACGCTGGCAGCGCGGCGAAAAGGAAAGTCGTCTCCAGCAGCGCAAGATAACGCCTCAATGTCGTCTGCGAAATCCCACTGCTGCGAGACACCTCAGCCAAGTTGAGCAAGGCACCGACCCTTGAGGCCAGCAAGGCGAGTAATCTCGGCATTTCCGTAAGTCCGTCGATATTCGCAAGCTCGCGGACATCCCGTTGCAGAATTGTCGTGATGTAGGACCCGTACCATGCCGCCCTGCCCGAGGCGTCCTTTCCGATCACTTCCGGAAAACCGCCCGTCGCAACTCGGTTCGCCAGCTTCGTTCGAGAATCCGTCTGCGCCGATGACGGCGGGAAAGTACCCTCGAAGCATCGGTCGATGAAATTCTCCAGCGTGCCTTCGAGTTCGCCTTGAGACAATGGCCACAGCGTGAGCAGCTCAGAGCGACCGGCAAGGGACTCCGACAGGACCGGCAGTGTCAGCACATTCGCCGATCCTGTAAGAAGAAACCGCCCGGGAACCCGACGCTGGTCGACCTCCAGTTTGACCGCCCTGAACAAGGCGGGCGCGCGCTGGACTTCATCGAGAACTACTGGGCCGCGGAGTCCTTGAATGAATCCCTGGGGATCGGAATTGGCGGCCGCGAACACGGCGGCATCGTCCAGCGTGAGGTATTCGGCCGGATGAGCCCCCTCGGCGAAAGCTCTGGCCAGCGTGCTCTTGCCGGTCTGGCGGGCACCGTTCAGCACCACCACGGGCGCGCGCCTCAGGGCATCGAGCAGGCGACTGGAGATATTCCGCTGGTACATGGATGAATTTTATCCATTCAGTGGAGGATTTACCACCACCCCCCTCCAGCGGTGACCGTTTCTCAGCACCTGCCATCAGTCACTCGTCACCGATCTTTTGAGTCCCGAGTCCTGCAGTTTGGTCCTTACTTTCCTCTTTCCTCTCGCCTTTTCTCGGCCCTCCGTCCTCAGTCCTCAGCCCTCGAACCTTGGCCCTTCCCTTCTCGCACCGAGCACTCGCCTTTACTCAGTCCTCAGTCCTCGGCCCTCGAACCTCGACCCTACCTTGTCATCGCCGCAAGCCGGAGCGCACAGGGCATTCTCTGCCTCGACGACTGGATGATCGAGAGCGCCAGGTCGCTCGGGATGAACGTTTTAACGGATTGACCGAAGCGCACAGAGCGGCTTCTAGCCGCGTCCCCCGGACGCGGGTTGAGTCGGCCCCCAGCACAGGCGAATCACCCGGATGGCGCGACGGTATTCATAACCCTGGCATAGCCCGCCCGGAACAGCAGCTCGTGGTTGAGGGTCTTGGGGCTGCTTTTTTGGGTGGCCTATCTTATGGCTCTATTTGTGTTTGTCACATCTCAGACTGGTCTATATACTAGTCTGACATATTCAGGCGTCAATCCGCATGAAAATCGAAATCGGCGCCTACGAGGCCAAGACCAAACTGCCCGAGCTGCTGCGGCAAGTAAAGGCGGGCAAGCGGTTTACGATCACCAATCGCGGCGAGGCGATGGCTGACCTCGTTCCAAGCGAAAGCGTGAAACCGAAAAACAAGTCCGCTGCGGTTGAAAAGTTCAAAGCGTTCATGCGAAACAACCCGGTGCGCGGCGGCGTAAACATCAAAGAACTCATCGAAGAAGGCCGCGCGTGAACTTCGTGCTCGACGCCTCGGTGACGATGTGCTGGCTCTTCCTCGACGGCAAACCGGCTGACCGCGCCTATGCACTAAAAGTGTTGGATACCATGAAGCAGGCGGAGACGAGCGCGCTAGTGCCGGTGACGTGGGGGCTTGAAGTATCCAACGTTATTGCCAATGCGGAGGTGAAGGGTTTGGTGAGGGAGGCGCAAAGCGAAGCCTTCCTCGAAATGCTGGGGGTCGTGGACATCGGGGCGGACTCAGCAACATTTTCCAAGGCGCTTTCGGATACGCTTCAGATCGCACGCCGCTACCGACTCTCAGCCTACGATGCTTCGTATCTGGAGCTTGCTATGCGGGAGGGGTTGCCGCTGGCGACACTCGATGAAGATTTACAGAAAGCCGCCAATAAGGCGGGTGTGAAACGATTTGCAATCAGATAATCGCTGCATCGTGATCTGTGCCGGACCGGCCCTCTTCACGATCCCGGAGTTGCTCTGGCAGGTTCTGACCGTCAAGCGATGGGAGTTGCTTAAGGCGTTGTGCGGGGCGGGGCCGGTGTCCATCCGTGAAGCAGCCCGGCGAGTCGACCGTGACGTCAAAGCAGTGCACACCGATGTGACGGCTTTGCTCAAAGCCGGCGTACTGGATCGGGCTGAAGGCGGGGGTATTGTCTTTCCATTCGAGGCAATAAAGGTTGAGTTCCTGTTGCAGGCAGCGTAATTCGTCCGCTGAGCACTGAGTACACCACCGAAGGTGGCTCTGCTCCTTCCGCCGAAGGCGATGCGTCGTCACGTCGTCACGACCGTCACGCCGTCACGGCATCTCAGAGTACTGAGCACCGGGCACTCGCCTTTACTCAGTCCTCAGTCCTCGGCCCTGCCGTTCTCGCACCGAGCGCCGGTTCCTTGCCGACCTTCATCCTTGCTTTCGTCTTAGCTTCCTGTTCTAAGTCATCGTGTTCGCTGAAAGTACACGCGCCGCTGGTGCAGCACACGTATCACACGAATCTTTGACCGCGTAATCCGGAAAACGATGGTGTAGGGATACTCGCCAACGACTTTATGCCGCGTGCCTGGCTTTATGCCCTCGGGGCCAAGAAAGGGATGATCACGAAGGATCTGGGCAGCCGCCAAAATACTCGAAATCACACGTTCAGCAGTCGATTCACCAAATTGCGCATACCACGTGTCGATAGCCGCAAGATCCGCACTGGCATGGGCCGACCACTCAAGCGGCCGCGGAGGACTTTCGGCCACGCGAAGCCCGTTGCTTTTCGATGACGGAAAGCACTTCTTCGGTACTCATTATCCGACCGGCTTTGAAGTCGGCGTCGCCTTCGTCGACCCGGCGCACGAACCATTCTGTGTATTCGAATCCATCCCGAAGTACGGTCTTCAGGATCTTTTGCGGTGTAGTGCCCGCATCTTCGGCAAGACACTCAAGACGACGCAAATCAGACTTGGAAAGACTCGCAGTGTGTGACATGTCATTCCCCCGCTTTCGGACCTTGGGACATTCTACAAAAAAAGCACCGAAAAGTACGCTCCGCCTCTAACCGGCTTTGGAACAGGCAAACTTCGCCGACCGCCAATCCGCACCCCTACTTTCCCCTTTCACCTTTGCCCTTTAACCTGCCCTGCCGCCGTACGCAGCACTCGTCGTTCCCTGAGTCCTGCGTCCTTGCCCTTACTCGGCCCTGCCGTTCTCGCACTCAGCACTCGCCTTTACTCAGTCCTCAGTCCTCGGCCCTCCGTCCTCGGCCCTTCTCTTCTCGCACTGCGCACTGAGCACCGGGCACTCGCCCTTACTCAGTCCTCAGTCCTCGGCCCTGCTCTTATCGAGCGTGACGCGTTCAGCGTCAATGCTCATTGTCGTGAATCGATCCAGTATTTCTTACCCGTTCTAGCTCCGCCAGCATTCTTTTCGCCAGAGTCTCACGGCTGAAATTTTCCGAAGCGTAACGCCGGCCCTTCAAGCCGAGCGCGATACAACGTTCGCGATCATCCGCCAATTCCACCACCGAATGCGCCAACGCTGTGGCATCCTCCGGCGGTATCGTGATCCCCGCACCCGACTCCAGCAGAATCTCCTCGCTTTCGCCCTTGATGCCCAGAATGATTGCCCGCTCCATTCCCATCGCCTCGAAAATCTTCGACGGAATCACATGCCGGAACAACGGCGCATCCCGCAACAGCACCACCGCGACATCGCACAAACGCCAATAGTCCCGCACCTCGGCCTTGCTTACCGCCCCGACGAAAATCACGTTGCGCATCCCGTCGCGTCGGGATTGCTCGGCCAAGGCCGCATGTTCGGCGCCGGTGCCGACCACCACGAACACGATATCCGCCCGCCCCTGCAGCGTCCTGGCCGCATCGAGAAGCGTATTGATTCCGTGCGCCATGCCAACGGTCCCCACGTAAGCGGCGACGAACTTGCCCTCGAGGCGTAGCCGGCGCACCAGCTCCTCCGGCCTGGGCCCAGGTAGATAGATATCGAGGTCCACGCCGTTCGGCACAACGGCGATCTTGTCTGCATCGACGCCGTTGGCAGTCAGCACGCGCTTGAACGACTGGGTTACGCTCACGATTCGCGCCGCCCGACGATACAGAAAATACTCCAGCTTGCGCATCCAGCCGATCACCCTGGTTTCACGCATTGCGCCCACGGCCACGATCGAATCCGGCCAGAGGTCGCGCAACTCGAACACGAATGGGCGCCGCCGAAGCAGCGACACCACCCACGCCGCGCAGGGCGTAAAGAATTGCGGCGAGGTCGCCACGATGACATCCGGACGGGGTAGAAATGGGCTGGCGACAATTGCGGCCACCATGAAGCTCATGTAGTCGAGCGTGCGTTTCAGGAATCCTTCGTTCGCCGTGATATAGGTCCACACCCGCACCACTTGAATACCGTCCATCGTCTCGCGCTGCCAGGGCCGATTACGGTAACCCGCGTGAATCTTGCCACTCGGAAAATTTGGTATACCCGTCACCACCGTAACCTGATTCCCGGCCGCCACCCAGCGCTTCGCATGCTCGTGCGTGCGCGAGGCCGGCGCATTGGTTTCCGGGGGGAAATTGTCGGTAAGGAACAGGATGTGCATGCAAGTACAGGTCAGCTGAGCTCAGAAATTCTTACCTCACAACTTAAGGGCAGTTGGCCGGATCGTCGCCAGACGACCACCGGCCTTGGCACACGCTTGCCGAATTCGGGGCAAAAGTATCCTTGCTCAATCGCCAATGGTCCGTCGTTGCGGGAAAGTTTCAACTTCACACCCGGGCACTGAAGATAAACAGAAGCCTCCGAAACCTGTTCGATTTTTGCGTCCGGATGCACGTGCAGATAACCGGCAACACGGTGCTTACCCGCGCCGGTAACCCAATCATGAATGAGCAATTCTGAATGCCCCAGTTCGATCCGACGTCGATGTATCGGCTGACCGGGCAATCTCCGGTATCCGTCGTGACTTCCTTCCAACACCAGGTTTTTACTCTCTTCGAAGGTGCGGACGTCAAAAGGTCTTGCCCTGCGTGCGACTCGGAAAGCACTCCAGACTTCGGAAGAATCGGCTTCGTCCACCGTCAGCGTATTGTGCGCCGGCGTGGCGCGCTCCCAATTGCGCTCCGCACCCGCTTCGTAAGTCGATGTCCCCGAGTTCGTGAGCAATCGTTTTCCATTCCAGGATAGCTCGAAGCTGAGGGTATCGGCGTGGGCATGTCCAGGCAGATAGTCTGGACCAATCGCGCCGACGTCCGCGATCAGAACCGCGGACCCCGCCTGCAGCCTGAAGTATCCTGTATCCGGCAGCACCTCGATGGCTTTGTATTCGTCCGACGGCGACTCGACCCCGAGGGCATGCGCGTATTCACGCAACTGCGCATACGGCGGCGCGATGCCGAAGGCCGCATCGTTGAAGAATGCAATGCCGCCATCCGGATGCGTCATTACCTTCATCCAGCGCAGCATACGGGTAACGGCGCTGCGCCATGCCGTCATATCGGACGTGGCAAACAAGTCGGGAGACTTTGTTGCCAGTTGGAGCAGGTCCAGCAGATCTTCCAGCAGAATGGCGTGGTAGATGGGGCTGCGCTCGAAGTGCCCGCCGTCGTGCAGAATTTGTTCGTGCAGTTCACGCCGCAGAACAGACAGCCCCTTGGCCCGCCACGAATCGGCTTCCGTATTCGCGAAATGAGTACCTGCGAAAATCAGCGCCTTGGCGTTGGCCCAAAGATGATTGCCGAGCAGATGGGTCTCCAGCCGTTGGCACAGCCAGCGAGTCTGAACCGCCATGCTCTGATGCACTTTCGCGTTCAACGCATTTCCACATAATGCCCACTTGATCCAGTTCACCAGCCGCAGCGAGACCGGATAGGGCTCCCAGCCATTGCCTGCCCCGGGTGGATTCTCAGCAATCCAGCGATCGACCAGTGCACGGTGCCACGCAGTACGATGCACGGCACCGTCTGCGACCAGATCGTCAAAGTAATGGAGTTTGTACAGCCAAAGCTTGGACCAGTCGGGCCGGTTCCAGTCCGCTGCTGAAACAAGCTCGCGCTCGACATTCAGGAAACGGAAACGCGCCGGTCCCGTCATGGAAACCGTGCGGACGCATGACTGCCATCCGGCCTTCGCTTTCCGCAGCGACGGCGCCGGCCGAAGGTCGGGACGAGGACAGTACAACCGGAACCACAAACGCCCCCACACCTGCACCGGGCGCAACCAGCGCACGGTGTGCCAGAGGCGCAACATCTTAATGCTCACGACAAGGCCTGCTGCGCCTCGATGCTCACCCGGCTGACTTCGAGGATCTCTTCCAACGGAATCGGCACGGGGCCACCGTTGCGCAGCGCCTCGACAAAGGCCTTCACACACGCTGCTTGCCCCTTGTCCTGCCGCCAGAGATTCATTTTCGAGAAACCCTTCCAACCCCATCCACGCAGCTTGCGGAAGTTATCGAGCTGAAGCACCCGCCCCCCGCAAAAAACTTCCAATCGCTCCTTGGGGAAACTCCTGTTCCCATTGGCGAGATAGTGGATGGTGCCGATCGAGCCGTCTGCAAATTCCAGCGTGATCGTCGCCTTATCACTGGTCACCGCCATGCCGGGATGGCGCCCCAGTGCCGCTTCAGAATGCCGGTCGATGGACGCGCCGGCCAGATGACGCAATAGATCGATGAAATGACAGGCCTCGCCGACAATGCGACCGCCGCCCACGACCGGATCCTGGGTCCAATGATTCAATGGAATGGCACCGGCATTCACTGTCATCACGAAAGCCTTGGGTTCGCCCAACCCTGCGAGCAACTGTTTCATCCGCACCACCTGCGGTGCGAAGCGGCGGTTGAAGCCGACCATTAGAAGGGGAGCCCCCTCCCCCGCAGCGCGCATAAGTTCCGCCCCCGCCCCCGCACTGCGGGGGAGCGTTGGGGTGCGGGCAAACTCTTTCTCAATCTCCCGCAACTCCTCCAACGTCAAACACAGCGGCTTCTCGCAGAACACATGCTTGCCCGCCCGCAGCGCGTGAATTACGTAGCGAGCATGACTGTCGTGTCGCGTGGCGACCACCACAGCATGGATGGCCGGATCGGCCAGCATGGCCGCCGGATCGGTGGAGGCCTGTGCAAACCCGTACTTGCGGCCGTAATGCACGGCACTGACGCCGCCGCCACTTACTATCGTGTGAAGGCCGGCACCGGCATCCTTGAAGGCCGGAATCAGCACTCGGCCAGCGTAATTTCCGGCGCCCACGAAAGCCACCACCGCTTGTTTCTCTCCCCTCTCCTCCCGGGAGAGGGGCGGGGGGTGAGGGGAAAGCTTCACAGTCCGCTGGCGCAATACCTCGTCCGGTTTCTCGTCAATCGCCGGATACTCCAGCAGGATGCCGAGCGACGGCGCATCGCTGGTCAGTAGCGCATAAGCTTCTTCCGCACGCGCCAATGGAAACCGATGCGAGATCAGCAGCTGCACGTCCAGCCGCCTATCCGCCACCATGTCCAGCAACGCCTCGAAATTGCGTTGCTCGGTCCAACGCACAAAACCCACCGGGTAATCTTGCCCGCCTTCCTCATATGCCGGGTCGTAACGGCCCGGACCGAACGAGCATGACACCTGGAACGATAGTTCTTTTTCGTAAAAGTCTGCGCGGGACAACTCCAGCCCGGTCACGCCCACCAGAACGATGCGGCCACGCTTGCGGCACATCTTCGCCGCCTGACTGACCGGCTCGCTGCTTTTAGTAGAGGCAGTAATGATCACCGCGTCCACGCCACGGCCGCGCGAGAAAGTGACAGCCGCAACGATGGGGTCTTCGCCTTTCGACATATCCACCACGTCAGCACCGAACTCGCGCGCCAACGCGAGACGCACGGGATCGAAATCGATGCCGAGCACCCGGCAACCTTGGGCGCGCAGCATCTGGACCGTCAACAGCCCGATCAGGCCCAGGCCCGTCACTACCACGCACTCGCCAAGCGTCGGGTTGACGAGCCGGATGCCTTGCAGGCCGATGGCACCCAGCACCGCGAAGGCGGCATGGTCGTCCAGCACAGCCTCGGGAATGCGGGCGCACAAGTTCTTCGGCACACACACGACCTCGGCGTGCTTGCCGTTTGAAACGACGCGGTCTCCAACGGCAAAGCCTTCGACCCCAGACCCCAGCCCCGCCACCACTCCCACGTTGCAATAGCCCAAGGCCAGCGGTTGGTCCAGCTTGTTTTTCACTGCCTCCAGCGTGGCCGCCAATCCGTCGGTGCGCACCTTCTCCAGCACCATGCGCGCCTTGTCCGGCTGCTGGCGTGCCTTGTCCAACCAGTTGGCCTTGCCGAACTCGACCAGCATGCGCTCGGTGCCTACCGAGACCAGCGTGCGGGTGGTGTAAATCAACAATTGCCCCGCGCCGGCGCGGGGCGATGGAAGTTGGGCCACTTCGGTGACGCCAGTATTGAGGTTCTGCAGGATTTGCTTCATGTCATGCACCAGACAACAATCGCTCCAGTTCCGCCACGATCCTGACGGCCGCCTTGCCATCCCACTTTTCCGGAATCGCGCCCTTTCTCCATTGCCCCGCCAACAAGCGCGCAAGCGCGGGGGCCAGATTGGCAGGGTTGGTGCCTATCAATTCATTGGTGCCCACCGTCACTGTCTCCGGTCGCTCAGTATTGTCCCGCAACGTGAGACAAGGCACACCCATGACGGTGGTCTCTTCGGTGATGCCACCGGAATCGGTTATCACTCCTCTGGCGTGCTTGACCATATAGTTGAACTCCAGATAGCCCTGCGGATCCACGTAGTGCATACCAGGAATCTGCCCTTCCAGATCGCACAGGTTCTTTGCCGTGCGGGGATGCACCGGGAACACCACCGGCAAGCCACCCGTGCCCTCGGCAATGGCATGGAGAAAGCGTAACAACTGCTGTTCACCGTCTACATTCGCCGGACGGTGCAAGGTCACTACAAAATATTGCCCCGGGTGCAAGCCCAATTCGTCCCAGAACACCGGCGGCCGTAAGTAAGGCGTCTGCTTCAGCAGGGTATCGATCATCGTGTTGCCGACGAAAAAGATGCGGTCGTCGGCTACCCCCGCCCGGCGCAGGTTGGCGTTGGCCGTCTCGCTGGTGGTGAAAAACCAGTTGGTGATTGAATCCGTCACCACCCGGTTGATCTCCTCCGGCATGGTCCAGTCACCCGAGCGAATGCCCCCTTCGACATGCGCCACCGGTACTCCCAGCTTGCGAGCGACGATGGAACAGGCCATGGTCGAGTTCACATCCCCCACCACCAGGCACAGGTCACTTCGCTGGTTCAGCAACACCTTTTCGTAGCGCACCATGATGGCGGCGCTCTGCTCCGCCTGAGTGCCCGAACCCACCTCGAGGTTGATGTCCGGTTCCGGAATGCCGAGTTGCTCGAAGAAGCCAGCCGACATGGCGCGATCATAGTGCTGCCCGGTGTGGATCATACGATATTGGAGTGAACTCCCTCTCAACTGCGCCGACTTCAATGCGTCGATGATCGGCGCGATCTTCATGAAATTCGGGCGCGCGCCGGCGATGAGATCAATCCACTTCACTTTGTGGCCTCGATAATGGTGTAAGCCTTCGTCCCCGGGGACTTTCGAGATGACTCGCGTAGATATCGCTCAGGCTGAGCCATGGCTTTCTCGTCAGTAATGCGTAGTGTAGCCAGAGCATGTAGCCAACCAGCGAGCGCTTGTGGTAGATCATGATCCGTGCCGCCCCGCCACATCGCAGTACCCGCCACACCTCGGATACGGCCTTGGGCGTATCGGGGCTATGGAGCAAAACTCCCCAGGAGTAAACCCGGTCAAAATGTTCATCCGGGAAATCGAGCTGCGCCGCATCGCCCACCGCCAGGCGTGACTAAAGCCCAAAAAGTCGCCAGACGCCGCGCCGTGTGTTCAACCACCCGCTCGGTAAGATCGATGCCGGTCAGAGCACCCGCCTGAGCAAAGCGTTGGTGATCCGCACCCAGACCCACGCCAATTTCCAGGACCCGCTCGCCTCGCGTACGATCAAAACCCGCAAATTCCGGAATGTTAAGGTTCCAGTTCGTAGCGCTTCTGGACCTGGGACTCTTAAGCTTCGCGATCAGATCCACGAAAATAGAGATTCTCCCTGCAGGACGCTTCGTTCCAGAAGTCGTGGGTCTGCTGTTTATCGGTTGTCACGTGATTCTGCTCCAATGGGCCGACCATCCAGAAATGCGCGGCACCAGATTTCAATGCTCAACAACGACAATAAAGTGTAGGCCGCATCCGCCTTGCCGCTATCGTTCCGTGCAATCAGTTGCTGCACCGCGGCCGGCGCAAACAAGCCGCGCCGCCTGAGACTATCCACCGAGAGCAGGTCGCCCAGCAAGGGACGCAGTTCATGCTGCATCCAGCGGCGCAAGGGTGCCCCAAAACCGGACTTCGGGCGATAGATCACATCTTTGGGCAAGTAAGGTTCCATCGCCTTCTTAAGCACCCATTTCCCCACACGTCCCCGTTGCTTCAGTCCCAGCGGAATCTTTGCCGCATGCTCCACCAGATCAGCGTCGAGGAACGGCACCCGTACCTCCACCCCCGCCGCCATTGACATCTTATCGGTATAAGTGAGGTTGTGATCTGCCAGAAAGAAACGCTGCTCCAGGGCAAGCATCTTGTCCAACGGTCGCACCGATGCGGGCAGCGGCTGCAGAAATTCGAGCATGGGCGCGGCGGCACAGGCCTCCCCAAGGCTGGCGCGAAACTCCGGCGTGTAAAGTGCCAGCAAATCCGCTTCCCGCGCCCAGGCGAAATACGCCGCCAGCCGCGCGTCCCCTTCCAGCCCCGCGCCGTTAAACAACTTCGCCAGTCGGCGGAACAGGGGATTGCGCTGATCAAGCCCAGATGCCCAGCATTCCAGCTCGCCACGCACTCCCGTAGGCAGCCAACGCCAGAGGTGCTCGTACCGCACCGCCACGTGTCGCCGATAGCCCGTAAAGAGATCATCCCCGCCAGCGCCGGAGAGCAGAACCTTGACCCCGTGCTCGCGCGCCAAGCGACTGATGTACAGCACGTTGAGTGGCGCCGGGTCTGCGAGCGGTTCGTCCAGTTGCACGACCATGCGCTCCACATCGTCCGCCATGCGGCCGGCATCAATCCGCACCACGTCCAGCGGCACATCGAGGTGCCGCGCCACGCGGCGGGCATAGGGAAGATCATCCGTGGTGCCGGCCTCCTGACCGCCGGCCGATTCGATAGTGAAGCAGCGGATATCCGGCACCTGCTCGCGCGCGAAGGCGACGACCGCACTCGAATCCAGTCCACCAGACAGGAAAGCTCCCACTGGAACATCTGCGACCAGTTGGCGATGCACCGCACGTCGCAACCCCTCAACCGTGCCAGTTAGCGAGTCCGCTTCGGAAAGATCCCCGGTAACCCCGCGAAATACCGGCAACTGATACCAACTCCAGCGCCGGGCAATCCTCCCCGCCCGCACCACCATCGCCTCGCCCGGCAAAAGTTTGCGCACGCCCCTCAGCGGCGTACCCTCGCCAGGGCAGCAGAGAAAACTCAGATAACGGTGAAGCGCTGGAATATCGAGTTCTCGCACCTCTGGCACAAGATACAACAGCGCCTTGATCTCGCTGGCGAAGGTAAATCCGGCCGCAGTGTCGGCGTAGTAAAGCGGCTTTACACCAAACGCGTCGCGCGCCACTAACAGCGATTGGTTGCGCTTGTCCCAGAGAGCGAAGGCGAAGATGCCATTGAGCCGTCCCAGCATCTGTTCGCCGTGAGCGAGATAGAGATGCAGCAACACCTCGGTATCGGAATGCCCACGGAAACCGTGACCGCCCGCCTCCAATTCCGCCCGCAGTTCCCGAAAGTTGTAAATTTCGCCGTTGAACACCAACACCACGGAGCCATCGTCACTGACCATGGGTTGGGCCCCCGCCGAGGAGAGGTCAAGGATCGATAAACGGCGGTGGGCAAGGCCGATTCCGGTTCCACTATCGAACCAGATTCCATCGGCATCCGGGCCACGATGGGCTTGTAGGCGGCTCGCCTGAGCAAGCCGTTCAGGGGCGAATGAGCCGTAACAGCCGGCTATACCGCACATGTCAGGGATGAAACGGCATTGCAGGTTTACCGCCGTGCGCACGGGAAACCTCCGCCAGGAACGTGAATGTCTCACGGGCGCAGTGCTGCCAAGAATAACTATGTGCACGCTCAAAGGAAGCTTTCGCCAATCCGGCCCGCAACTCAGGCGAGTCGATCAGTTCGCGAAGCGCACGGGCAATGTCATCCGGGTTTTCTGGATCGAAATACACGCCAGCATCGCCCAGCACCTCAGGCATCGGACCGCGATTGGAACAAGCGATTGGCAGCCCGGATGCCATTCCTTCCAGGAGAATATTTGGCATGTTCTCGCAGCTCGACGCATAGAGGCACGCATCCGCCTCACCGTAGTGCTTGGGGAAGTCGCTATGATAAATCGGCCCCAAGTACCGAATGAACGTGCCCTCAGGATCCAACCGTTCCAGCGCAGCCTTCAATCTCTTCAAGGCGGGCGGATACGCTGGACCCACTAAAGTCAGTACCACGGGCAAACCGCTTTCCCTTAACTTAGCCATTGCCTCTGCAACATGCCACTGATGCTTGTACACATCAATGATCGAGACATACAGGATGCGAAATGGCCGATCCAGCGAAAATTGGCTTATGGCCCGTTGCTCGCGTGGCGGACTGGCAAATCGGTCATCGATGCCGTGGGGAATATTCGTCGTTCGAGCAGCAGTAGCTTTGATGGCTTGTATCACTCTATCGCGAGCATACTGCGTCAGAAAAATAAGCCCATCCGACCGCCGGAAGCTGCGCGACTGCATCCTCCGTAACAGAATCAATCTGAGGGTTGTCATGGACCATCCGTACCGCCGCAACTCCCGCCACTCGAACGGCAGCATGGTTTGGCTCATGGTCACCATCGGGTGAAAGTCACCTGCGTACGAACCACCGGGCACAAAAAGCACATCGCACCTGGCCATCCGGGCCAGCCTGGAAAGCCTGAAACGTTGCCAGACGGCGCGATAAGGCAAGCTCCTGTCTAGTAACGATTGGTGGGACTTCAGAAGCCACGGACGGTTTGCGATCCGATTTAAGGTCGCCTGCCCACTCCAGACGATGACTTGCGTAAACCCACATGCAAGTGGATCGGCTACCCGTAGCAGTTCGGTCAGATGGGTGACGCCGCCTCCAAGCCGTATATTGGATGCGTCAATCCCGAGACGCATACGGCATGGCTCCTCGCCCCACTAGATGGCCCACCTTTAGTACCTCGATTTGTTCTAAGCCAGAATCGCGCAAACAACCGTTCACGGTTTCTGCTGTCTGCGGATTGTCAAACTCCGGTGACCGCCAATCGAACGTGTCGAGAAGAGACCATTCCAGATGTTGCTTCTCGCTCAAAGGGTAAGTGCCGACATAGTTCGCTACGGGAACCAATCGTTTCAGCCCGCGACCAAACAATGGTACGCCGCCAAGCGCGCGGCTCAGGGGCAACAAATTGGGCACCAACGACACCAACGCTAGGAACAGCAGCGCTTCGGGAATACGTCTTCTCATCGGCCGCAGCCAATACTTGAGCAGCATCAGGCTCTTCCAAGATTTCTGATAGAAATCGACACAAAGCCGCCCGTCTCCCGCAACCATTGGAGGCAAGGCGGCAAATGCCTTCGCAACATCCGGCGTGTGCCGTAACACCCCAAGCGAGCAAACGTAAGGGACAAATCCCTTGGGGAACGGCAGAGCGTAGATATCGCCCTGCACCACATGCAGGTTGGGATAGTGCTGCAGATTGGCATAAAAGGCATCGACAGCACTGGAGTAATCCAGTGCGACCACCTTGGCCCCTGCCTGGAGAGCCACTTCTGCGAACCGACCTGCACCGCATCCGGCATCCAGCACCCATTGTCCGGCGATATTTCTGGGCGCCAACCGGTCCCCTTCCAAAAACGATTCGCGGAAATCGGATGTCCCGAGTAGCTGTCAAGTTGCGTTTGCCGGAACTTGTTCCACTGCATACTGAAGTTATCGGCATAGTTTGATTCGGGCACGAAGCGGGGAATGAAATCCCGGATCGGATAACGATGTGCGCCACCCTCGGAAACGAGCCATCCGGAACGAATGCGGTTCCCGTGATACTCCGGTTGTTCCAGGACAAGCCGCCGGCCCGCCTGTGGACAGCGAAGGATTTCAAATAATTCTTTGTGCATATTGCCGACTTCAAATGGATACCTGATATTCCCGCCGCCACAACTCGAACATCATCAGTGCAAACAAGCGCTCGCTATTGGCTCGACCTTTAGCCTGCCCATCCAGCAATTTGCTCATCACTTTTTTGCTAAAGAGGGCATTGTCCGATCCCAACAGCACCTCTCGAAAGAAGCTTTGCCAGGACCCCGATTGAAGCCACGAAGCCAGCGGAATCGAGAATCCTTGCTTTCGATGCTGGTCAAACTCCCGCGGTAACAGGCGGGTAGTCAGTTTCTTGAGCAGCACCTTGCGGCTGGTGGCCGTAGCCTTCAGGTGCGACGGCACCTTGCCGAATGCGAACTCGATCAGGCGGTAGTCCAGCAGTGGGGCGCGCACCTCCAGCGAGTTGAGCATGCTGGCGCGGTCCACCTTGACAAGGATGTCTTCGGCCAGATAGTTCTCGAAATCCATACGGGTTGCTCGTTGCAACAGGTCCGCCACCCGGGGGACGCGTTGTTCCCGGATGCGTTCGGCAGCCAATGCCCAGGTGCCCTGTGCTGTCATCAGTCTATGCCGTATGGTGCGGTCGAAATAAGAGGCGATCAGCGGCAAGCCTGCTTGCAAGTCAACCTCTAGCCCTTGCAACCAGTTGCGGCCCTTGAAACCGACGGGTAGCAGAGCTTCTCCTGCTTTGGCCACGGACCAGCGCAGGCTTCGTGGAATCCAGCCCAGCTTCTGTTGCATCCAGAGCAAGCGATTGTAATGACCATACCCGCCGAACAGTTCATCTCCCCCATCACCACCAAGGGCCACCGTGCAGTGATCACGAATCAATCGACTGACGAGGTAGGTAGGGATCATGGACGAATCCACCACCGGCTCATCGAATTGGCGAGCCAGCACCGGCAGCAGATCCACGGTAGATTCAGCAGCCTCGAGCTCCACATGCTCGGTGCCAAAATGCCGCGCGATCAGCCGGGCATGTTCGGTTTCGTCGTATTGGCCATATCGAGGGAAGCGGATGGTGAAGGTCTTGACCCTGGGTGTCGCCCGTACCGCCATGGCCGTCACCAGACTGGAATCCACTCCGCCGCTGAGCAACACCCCCACCGGCACATCGGCCACCAACTGGCGACGCACTGCATCTTCCAGCAAGGCTTCCAGTTCATCCTGCAGCTCGACTTCATCCGTCAGCCCGGCTGCTGCCGAGGCATCGAGCTCCGGTAACTGCCAGTAGCGCCACAGCCGCGATTGTCCGTTTTCCAGATTGAACACCAGCGCATGGGCTGGCGGTAGTTTCTTCACCCCCTGCAACATGCAGCGCTCACCCGGCACGAAGCCCATTGCCAAGTAGCAGTCCAGCGCCTCTAGGTCGATACGCCGGGGCATCGTCGGATCCGCCATTAGTGCCTTGAGTTCGGATGCAAACCGCAGCGTGCCATTGGCCAGCGCATAGAACAGAGGCTTTTCCCCGACCCGATCCCGCGCCATGAAAAGTCGCCTCTGCCGTCCGTCGTAAAGCGCAAAGGCGAACATGCCATTCAGGCGCGAGAGGCAGTCTGTGCCCCACTCACGATACGCAACCAGAATCACCTCCGTATCGCTACGGGAGCGGAAGGCATGCCCCTTCGCCACCAACTCCTGGCGCAGCTCGGCAAAGTTGTAGATCTCGCCGTTGAAGACAATGCACAGCTCGTCGTTGACGTCCTGCATTGGCTGATGTCCGGCCGCAGAAAGATCGATGATGGCCAGCCGCCGGTGGCCCAGGCCGACCCGCCCGTCAGTCGACCACCACTCACCGCCATCGTCGGGGCCGCGGTGGCGCAAGCGATCGCGGCCGGCGCGTAGCCACTCGCGATCCGCAACCGCGCGACTAGATGTGGTGCCTATGATGCCGCACATTGCCTTCCCTCAACGTCAAAACCGGGGGGTGTAGCCAAGCGCGTTCTTGATCCGGATGATGACGTGGTCGCAGACCCTCTCTCCCAGTACCGCAAGTCCCCACTTGTAGAGGAAATAATACGGCGTGCAGCCGAAGCCTAGCTCCGTCTCGAGCCGCCGCGCATAGCGAAGGAACGGCAGGATTCCGCGCTTACGCTGAATCGAAAGAAATGGATAGGAATACTTCGAGAGATCCGTTTTGACTCGTTCGGTGAGCTGGGTGCCATGCAGCCGGTCCAGATGCGCGGTGACCTCAAAATAGGCCTTCGTGAAGCTGATCGAGTTTTGTTCCGATACCGTGCCGGGCGTGTAGCGATCCTTTTCCGCTGGGGCCGTACCGAAGTTTGGTTTGTCTTCGCGGAACGATTGAACGGCTTGAGCCACGGGAAAGTCGCAGTAGACCGACTCGTGGCTCATGCAGACCTGCGCCATGAGGTAGACCTGGTAAAGGAGAGTGCCATCCAGCTCTGAGGTCTGCGCCGCCAACGCCTCATCCCGGGAAATCGTGAACCCGCAGATGGTCACGCTGCGCTTGAAGAGCCAAGCGACCGTTTCCTGTCCTGCTGGCAACACGGTGACGCGCGGCAGGTATTGGAATTTCTCCACCCGGCCGCCGGGGTGAACCACGACGTACGAGCGCAGGATGTATTTCTTATCTTGATGTATTCCTAGGAATGCTAGAAATCGGTCGAGCGCCCGCGGCACGAATAGATCGTCGTCGCCCATGAACATAACGAACCGGCCGCTCGCCAGCTCGACCAGCCGCCGCAAGTTGCCATCGTACCCGAGGTTGCTGTCGTTTTCGAAGTAGCGTACGCCGTACGGCGATCGCGCTGCGAACGCCTGCACCCCGGAGCGGATCTGCTTCCTGTGGGGCGAGCAGTCTTCGCAGATGACGATCTCGACGGGGTCGCCGCGGGAATCGATGGACGAGAGCAACTCGACTAGCTGCTCCGGGCGATTGAAGCTCGGAATGCAGATTGACAGGAGCGGCCGCGTCATGCCCTCTGGTCGCTCGCCAGGACGAACATTCCTTGCCGGACTTCGTATGCTGCCGCGCAGTCATTGCAGGCGATGACGCTTTCCTGTCGGCTCAATTCGAGCCCGTGACATCCTGGGCAGCGCAGCAGCGGCATTAAGTTGATGCGCCGATTTCTAGCGCGCTGCGAGAACAGCCATTGCGTGGCTCCGAGCGCGGCATGCCGGATCTTGGACTTCAGGCCGCGCGCCTGCGCGAGAACCCGATGGCTGGTGGCGGCTGGCCAAGTTGCATCGGCTTGCGGATTTAGGATGCGAAAGCGGATCTTGTCTTTCCAGAAGTAACGCACGTGGAACTCCGCTGGATGGCCAGGGATCGTCTCTTGGGTTAGCCAGCGCTTCGCGCGCTGCTCGTAGAGCTCCACGAGCTCCGGATCATGGATCCATGCTTGTTTCTTCCGGATGAGCAGGCAGTCATCACGCAACGTGACTTCCAGCCGATGGTCCTTGTACGGATTGACGCGCTCCATGAAGGCATCGGGCGTCTCGATGTACCCGGCATGCGCTACGCGTTCCAGCTCCGCCAGGAAGCGTTCCGGCGCGGTCGAATGCTCCAGAACGTGCGCAGCGATAACGAAGTCGAACGCCTTGTCTCGGAAAGGTAGGTTCTCCCCGAAGCCAAGCACCGTGGGGCGATCACGGACGAGCGGCTCCCAATGCCTCTCCTGCGATTCCTCGTAGGCGTCGAGAAGAACGTTGGCCCTCGGAAAGGGGTTGCCTCCCGAGCCGACCTCGAGGACCAGCGCGTCGTCGCCCACCGGCAGGCGCAGGCGCCGCAGGGACCAGCTGAGCGATTCCAGGGCGCGCATGGACTAGGCGGCGTACAGCACCGCGCGCATGCGGGATACGACGTCGTGCCCGTCGCGATGCACGCGTCTGTAGCCCGCCTCGGCGACGCTCGCACGCAGTGGCTCATTAGCGAGGTATTTTCTGATTTTCTCAATCATCTCTTCTGGGGTCTTGAAGAACTCCGCCTCTTCGCCTTCCTTGTACAGGCGGGCGGCGTCCTCCGAGTACTCGCACAGCATCATGGTGCGCGTCGCCGGGATCTCGAAGCAGCGTCGCGTGTAGGTGTCGCGATTGAGCTTCGAGAAAAAGCACAGCGCGATGCGCGCCGAGCAAAGGGTATTGCGATACTCCTCACCCCTCACCGCCCTGATTGGTCCGAGCTTCGCGAGCCAGTCCGACCTCGGCGCCCGCTCCCAATCGGGTCCGAACAGCCTGAATTCGATGCCGCTCTCGGTCAGCGCCTTCAGGTAGATCAGTCGATGGTCGTTCTCATAATGCCCCACGAAAACCACGTCGTATCGAAAGCGGTTCGCGGCGTCGGTGGGACGATCCCTTTCCGGGATGAACCACGGCATCAGCAGCTCGGCCCGCTTCGCGCCAGCGCGCAGAAAATGGCTCACATTGTGTCCGCGATAGGCAAATACCGCGTCGTACAGTGGTAGGCCTTTCAGGAAGTAGCGCCAGGTCCACCGCGGTTGCTTGGCGGCGAACGGATCGTCGTTGTTGTACCCCAGGACCCGGCATCGCGGTAGTTGCGTCTTCAGCCACCGTAGGGTGGAGGGCAACACATGCGTACCCCGATATACGAACATCAGATCCGGGGCGAACCGGACCGCCTCGGCCGCTAAGTCGGCATTCAGCCTGCCAATCCGGGGCCCGAGTATGAATTTGTTTTGCAGGCGCAGCCACGCGCTGTTCCTCTTGCACGAGAAGTAGCGATGCCAATAGAACTCCCGAACATCGTGGCCGAGCTGGCGAAAGGCGCCGGCGACCGCGATCTCGTGGATTTCGGAATGCCCGTCCCCGACCACCAGGATCTTCATAGCTTCAGCCAGCTAACAGGAATAAGGCCTTCGAATCCCCAGTTAGTGGCCGAGATTTTCTCCTGGACCAGATGCGGGGTGATGACGATTTTTCCGGGACTCTGGGCCAACCACGCCCCCCACCAACTGAAGGAGCTGTTGGCGGTGATAAAGTGGCGGCACTGGATCATCAGCCACAGGTCGGCATAGGCGTTTTCGTCTCCCCGATTCTGGGAAACACTCGTCACCCGGCCTTCGGGCAGCGCAAGCTTTGTCCGGGCAGCCTTGGGGTCGTTGGAGAATAGGAAATACCGAGGCGATTCAATCTTTCGCTCCATCAGAGCAATGGCGCGCTGATAGTAATCGGCCGAAGCATTATGGGTCGCCGTACTGTCTGGCGAGTCAAACGAGCGCACATGCAAAGCCACGGCAGCGTTGTCGCGAATCTCCTCGGCCATGCGCTGGTTAAAAGCATCCTTGGGCGGGATGATCCGAAGGTCATCTCGGATGGTCTGTTCCACATCCTTGAAGTAGCCCTCGCTTTGCCACAGGCCATCCAGATAAAGTGTCCCCTTTGCCTTCAAGGCGAGAAGCCGCGCATCGAAATTCAGCCCCTCCTGCCCCAGATAGCGCCGCTCCGCAAACGGCTTCCTGCGGGATAACCCTTTCATCACCCCCCGCCGATAGCGCTCAAAAGGCTCCAGTTGTTCGGATGGCGTTGCCTTCCGAACCGGAATATGGAAGTGATCCAGCGTGTACTGACGGCGGTACTGACGGTCACGTCCAAAGCCGGTGACGTCATCAATAACCAATTCGGCGTTGTTGACCAAGGCCAGGCGGCGGGCAGCAGCGTAGCAGAAGAGCTGGTTGCCAAGACCGCCTTTAATTCGTGCAATGACCTTTCTATAAGCCAACATCCGCAATTTCAGCCCGCGGAGAGGGATTGGGTCGGCCTGCGTTCTTTAATAATGAATGGAGAACAGCAAAGACAACAAATAGGACCAATGCGGTCAAAAATGATTTGTAGAATGCAAATATCTGGTACCAAGTGCCTCGAATAAACATGCCGAGAAAGGTAAACAACAAGAAATAACTGATTACGCTTTGTCTATGGAGCGCGCCGTAGAACGCTCTTGCCATGAGAAAGGAAATTATTCCAGGAATAAGCAGCACGCCCAAAAACCCGAAGTTCATATATGCCTCCGCAAGCTCAAAGATTCCCCCTGTTGCGCCCAGGCCATAGTCGTCGAAAATCCAGGCGTAATCACGCGGTCTGTCCGGGTATAAGAACTCCGGGGGCGTCCTCGGTATAAATTCCAGAAAGGATTTTCCGAACAGGGGATCCATTGTGTTCGTATCAATAAGATAAACAATGTTGGAGAATGTTGTGGCTATCGGACTAACAGTGCCGAAATGATAAGTGCTGCCCCCCTCCCAAGGCGCTGAAATCATTATTCCCCATAAGTCAGGCAAACTCACCTCTTCAGTTGCAAGCAGTCCACGGGCAACTCCCATCAACTCAATAATGATGAAAAAAACCAGGACAATACCGATGTTTTTCATACTGATCGGGTATTCCTTCCCATGAACAAGGCCGTAGCAAACCACCAAGCCAAGCACGGCGGTTACCACATCCTGCCGTAACCCTCTCAAGAACATGGCCCATACAAGAAATATTATTGCAAGGAGTGTCAACACCGTACGACCGTACCTTATCTTCAATTTATACGAGGCTACGAAAACGGCCAGAAGGCAAATGATTCCAATATTCTGGGTATTTCCAAGAAGCTGACCTTCACCTTCCGTGGCATAGCTGGCCACGAAAACGTTGGGTCCGGCTGCTTGAACGGTCAGAAAGCTTACAAAAAGGATTGTGGGAATGCATGCATAGAAAATTGTTCGCCATAGTTCGGAAGGCCTTTTAAATGCATGAGCAGATGTACGCGCGGAGATGCGACTACCGAGATATAAACCGACTTCGCTGCCAAAGAGTGCCAAGCTGGTTCCCACATACATCACGGTGACTATGTCGAAATCCTGCGTGCTTGGTTCGTAGAACGAGAACTGTGCATCCGGACCCGCCAATACTTTGATCAGCATCGGATAGTAGCCAACACCACCGAGAAAGAGCGTTCTAGCAAGAAAAAAGACGTTCGTCCGCCGAAGCATCAACAGAATGCCGAAGAGCACCAGGGAAAGCAGCGCCGCCACGCGGATAAAGTCATAGTTGTAATCAACCATCAAGGCCGGAAGAGCTATGACGCAATTCGCCAGCGACAACCAGATTCCCGCGTATTGCCTATTCGTGCCGTACATTGCCGTCACCACCCGACAAAATCACGAAGCTATCTGAATCCACCCGTGAGGAATCACATTCGGCGAGCTCCAAGGCCGTTCGCCCTTGAGCGACACTGCACCAGGACAAATAATATTCTTTGCGGGCGAAGGGCTGAGCCACGCGCACCACCAGCTGAACGTGCTGTTGGAGATGATGAAATACCTAAATTGGATCATAGTCTATTTCCCGAGATGTACGCCGCTTGCGATACCCCCCGTATGGTCAGCAATGACCCCGAGCGCATTGAGAATTGTCGAGAACCTTTGAACCCATTGGTGATCTGCAATACATCTGAGCCTTCCTCGTTCTGCTATTGCCTTTGCTTCCTCTTGATTTCTTCTGTAATAACGGATCAGTTCGATAAGCTCATCAATGCCGCGATAACAAATTATTTCTCGGCCGAGAGCAAAACACTGGGCTAAGTCACTGTTGTACGTGGTGACGTACACGCCGCGCCCCACCGATGGAATCTCGAAATCGCGTCCCTTTAGATTAGTAAGCGATCGAGAGTAATGCATATCCCCGATACCCAAATTTATCTCGCAACGGTTAAAAAATCTGAGCATTGATTCGTCATCGAGCCTGCCTCCTTCCCATCCATCGCCAAAAACGACTACGGTGACGCCCGCCTTCTTCAATTCTGAAAACAGCTTCCGACGACGCCCGAAGTGGCTTCCGATAAAACCAACCCCTATGTCTTGAGACACATCGTCGATCGGGCGAAACCAATCCGTATCCGCTCCCTCAGGAAGGAAGATTGCTTGCCCCCCTTCCGCCCAATACCATGGCACGGAAGTTGTCGCGGAGGTCCACCCCAGGTCGAACCTGGGCGCGATATTGTTCAATCCGCTTATCCGGTCGCCTCGCTCTATTTCCAACCACCAGTTCCTGTCATCCAATGAGATGTTCACGGTAGGTATGCCCACCTCCTCGTGAATGCGGCGTATCGATTCGGCAGTAAGATCCCAGCCTAGCGCATAACTAAAGAACCAATCTATAGGTCGCCGCCTATGGGCCTCTTTGATGTGTTCAAGCAATTTTTTTTGGAGCTCTTGACGATTTGATGCGGACATTGAATTTGCAGATCGCAAATCACTCAGTGAAAGCCCGTGTTTCGTATAATCAAAACGGGTACAAAAACCCAATTTCGCAAGGTTCTTTGCAATTTGATTCTGATGTGCCCAATTCCCGGGAATATACGCATAGGTGTGGACTTCACCCAGGTGCCGCGACACCGGCCGGTAGCCGCGATCCTTGATTCGCTTTCGCGCTCTTGAAATCGCCGCCGAAGGGGACCAAGCATCCGGATCGTTTGCGAGCGCTTCCTGATATTTCTCGCGAATTCGGCGATACCCGGCGTTGAACCAAGCCTCTTGCGCTGTGGCGTAAAGACCTTCCCCGATCGAGCTGGAAAGTAAAGCCGACTTGAGGAACTTCTTGATCCGCATTACTGCTGAAACCACTAGGAGAAAATGGGCGCAAAACGAGCGCGCCAAGTATGTTCGCGTTCTGCCCTTTGTCGCGCACGCTGCCCGATTGCAATCCAATCGAGCTCGCCACGCGATATTCGGCGCAATATGGACGGAATTTCTTCGGGGTCGTCATAAAGCAAGATTTCACGCCCGGTCTCGAAATGGCGTTCGAGCTCGGGCAAGCGCCTAGCGATGTGGCAAAGCCCTGTCATCGCACACTCATATTCGCGCAAGCGCACCTTGAAAACAGTATTACGAGTCAACTCTTCCCTCACGTCCGCGAAGCCAATTGATACCCCGTGACGCGCAGCTAGCTGCACGAACTCCTCGTCTCCGATGGGGCGACGATTCCTAACGCTGTCGCTAAGCATACGGGCAATTTGCATCGGTGGAATCAAGGTACGGTCACGGATAAGCCGGCGAGCAATGGCGCGGAGAGCTCCAGCCAGATTGTGCCCAGTCCCGGCTACCGTAATTGGCATTTGCCTAGCGCAAATAGCCAAGAGTTCCATGCGTCTCCCGTACGAGGACCCCACAAAGAGCAAAGCTGGCCGCTCCGGCACGCCAACCGGTCGAAATATGAAAGGGTCACTCGCCATGGGCACATAACGAACACGTTGACCGTACTTCGTACGCAATCGATCCAAGGCTCCTTCTTCAGAACACCAAGTTTCGTCAAAAAATTCAAGAGCACGACTAAAGTGATTCTCCTGATCAAGAAGATTTAGCGGATAGTTCACGAGCAAGCGCGCGTGCCTACGCAGAGCCTCCATGACATTGGAAAGCAAATACGAATCGTAAAAGTAGCCAAGCACGAGGTCGAAGCCGCTCGACGGTCCTGTGTGAAGAAACGAAATAATTCCCTTTACTAGTTCCGAGTTTTCCGGGAAACAGTCGACTCCGACGCGAGGACCGGAATTGTAGAAGCGGACAATGCAATTCTTGTACAGCGCCGTATTGAACGTATACACCGTTGCGCCTAGCTCAAATAGTGCACGCTCCAAACCGCGAACGAGACTTGAGGCGTACTCTACGTTGATATTTCCAGGACCATAGATCAACGCAACGTTAGCGCGATTAAGAGTGCGCGGGAGTGAGCGAGCCGTCACGGTCGGTGTCCAATAGCGATGACCTGATCTGCCAGCCACGGAATTGGCATCCATTTTTCAGCTAGTAAAAGTGTTCTATCGAAAAGCTGCCAATACGCCTTACGAAGAAAGCCGCGGCGCCGTGAAGACCCAGCAGCATCCTCATCATGTTTCGAGCTCGCGGATGCAATAGAATCTTTCTTGAGGATGACAGAGCGCACGGTTTCGAGTAGGCCGCGGCGCCTTGGCCGAAGCGGGCGGCATCTCAAATAAGTCACGCGAAGGCCTGCTCTTTGGTAAAGCCTGGCTACCGCTTTCGGGGTCATTTGCCAAACATGTTCATGAGGAGCGTAAGCAAACGCTCCTGGAGAATTTGCCCACTCCACAAGCGCACGCACTGATAGAGAGTTTGGCACTGCGACTACCAGCGCCGTAGTGTATTGAGCCAGCGCTTGAATAGCTTCTAAGGGATTGGGCAGGTGCTCAAGTACATGAGACAAGACAATTGTGCCGACAAAACGCGGATTTTGTAAGAAAGAGTCTATAGAGCCGATCTCAACTGGCAGCTTTCTCAATTGCCTAGCCAGTCGCACTGCACGAGGGCGCAGCTCGATGCCCGATGCAAGAAAACCTCGTTCCCTTAGAATAGCGACGAGGTCTCCTTCTCCACACCCTATGTCCAAGACTTCTGTCGGCACGCGCTCGACTAGGAGCACGCGCGCGATTTCTTCAGCCCAGGGCGAAGCGGAAAGATTTTCAATTGAATCCGGTCGTGCCGTTTCATGATCAAGCGGTACGTCCCCTAGCGCTGCTTCTATCGAATACGGATCGGTTGGAGGGGGATCAGTGCGCCCAAGTCCGCAGCCCAAGCAACGCCAGATCGTAAATTGCGGTAGGCGGCCACTCAAGGCGAACGATTGAAGTACGTGAGTTTGTTTCCCTCCACAAGCAGGGCACTCTGTTATCTGCTTTTGAAATGTACTGCGTGGTTTCATGAGCACGCCTTGAGTTTAATGAAGCGAGTCACGAGCGCCAATTCCAGGATCTAGTCGCCAGTCGCTGATCAAGAGTTTCGACGATGGGTGTCGTGTGCGGAACACGATTGTCACGGCGTATTTCCTTTCAAGGCCTCATCCTCACTTACGAAAGACGTGCAGTCGGTTGGTCCGCTCCCGCATGTCTTTGACATGCGGTCAGACTTTCCTGGCGTGCACGGATACTTCATAATCCGCTCCGGTATTAGCTTTCAGCCAGTACCAATCCGTCGAACGGGGCCATGCGCTCGCGAGGTGATCGCATACCAACAATTGAAGTCAACTATCGAGTCCATGTTGAATTGATCCTGGTTTCAGCACTGGACAAGCGCACCCCATGCCCCAGCGCTAAGGTCAATCATAAGGCGGATTCAAGTCTGAAGTGCAACGGCGTTACGACGAAAGTGTAGCTGCTTCATGAAGACCTCGTGAGGAGTTTTGAAGCCGAGGCATTTTCTGGGTCGATGATTGAGTCGATGCATGGCGAAGGCGATGTCTTGGGCGGTGATGGAATCGAAGCGCATTTTCTTTGGGAAGAACTGGCGGATGAGGCCGTTCATATTCTCGTTGGCGCCTCGCTCCCAAGAGGCGTAGGGATGAGCGAAGAAGAAACCGGCATCGAGTTTCTTGGCGATTCGCTCATG
>CAYNFN010000466.1:0-6865 GCA_964396485.1 uncultured Alcaligenaceae bacterium | reverse complement strand
CAATGGAATATTCATGGATAGCCGACTGCCGCTGCAATTCGGGTCGGACCAGCACACCTCATTGATTCGGCGAGAGAAGAACGTGATATAGGGGCGAGTTTAGTGCTTAGAAGCACTTTATCTGAGTCAAAACGTACGATCATTAACCCGGGTCGGGCCGGCGCAGTGAGTTGAGTCGACGAAATGGTGGGTCACGGGGATCAGGCTGACCCAACTACCCACGACTCCCTTTCGGAAGCAATGTGTGTGGAACTTCCCGGCGCTTGCGCCTGTGTCATGCCGCAATCCTCTGCTCGATCATCGCGAAGCTCGCGAAGACATCGTCGAGAGAGCCCCCGGGGAGACGCTCGATGAAGCGCTCGAGCAAATCGAACGCGGCAGCCGGCACCTTCTCCTGCATTCCGGTCCGCCGAACCAGGCTGGATACGCGCGCGCGATCGTAGGCATAGTCCGCGGCTGTCATGCGCTGGTCGCGCACATGCACGCGCCCGTCGTCAGTCTCTGCCTCTAGGACGGCACTGAGGACCGGTACGCTCTCATCACTGATCAGCGCGATCCGCTGCACCAGCCCGTTCACGTCAGCGTCGTCGTAGGTGGTCATGCGCTGCATGTTGGGAGCCCCGTGGACCAGCGTGGTCGCGACACAAAATGGGATGCTCATCAGCGTGCCGGAGATCGATTTGAAGGGCCCCGTGGCATCCATGCCCGCGTAGCCGGTTTCGAATGGGTTCATGCGCACGCGCACTCCGCGCAGCTTTGCATTTGCGATCTCGTTCCGCAACGCCAGGGCTGCAGTGACCGGTGTCTGATTGAAGGCGCACACGGGATACGGCTTGAATGCGACGCGCAGAATCGACCAGTCCTGCCCCAGAGAGGCTGCGAGCGCCGGGACATTGGCGTTCATGCGGGCAAAGCTTCGGATGAATCCGCTCGTTCCTTCCAGCGCCTGTGGGGCGGACACCGAGCCGGCCTTTGCGAGCTCCGCGGCAACGAGCCCGTTGCGGGCCACCACCCCGACTTGATAGCGCCATTCATCGGTGCCCTCGGCGAACGATTGCAGGATGCCACCCGCGAACGACGCCGCGTTGGCCAGCGCCCCCGCAATGCGTGCTTCGTCGAGCCCCATCAACTTCGCCGCGGCGGCGGCTGCCGCGAGTGTGCCGTAGATGGCAGACGCTCGGAACCCAAGGGGCGTGGTCACGCCGCAGTAGGTTTTCTCGAGCACGCCTCCCGCCTCGTAGCCGGCCACGAGGGCCGGAATGAGCCCGGCGAGCGGATAGCGCCGCGTCTCCGTCATGGCGGTGAGCAGAGGGACAAGGATCGTTCCGAAGTGTGCAGCGCCGCAGGAGTCTTCTTGTGCGCGGCCGTGGAAGAGTGCGGCGTTGGCGAGGCACGCGCCGCCGATGGTCGTACGACGTCCATCGCCCAGCATCGACGCCCCACGCGGCAATTCCCCGTTGAGCGCGATGGCGGCTGCGCGCGCAACCGGTGCATAGGGTGTGTCGTGCCCAGCGAGCGCCATGCCATAGGCGTTGAGCAGGCACGCCTTGGCCTTCTCCAGCACGGGCTGCGGCAGGGTGTTCATGTCCAGCGCCGCCACGAAGCGGGCTATGCTTGCTGCGAGCGCTGTCATCGAGTTTCTCCTCCAACCGAGCCAGCCGCCTGGCGCAGGCCGCCATAGGTGTGCCACGATCCTGCGACCAGCCAGCCACAATCGACCGGAAGATTAGCGCCCGTGATCGCTGCAGCATCGGGGCTCGCGAGGAAAGCCACGGCACGAGCAATCTCGGCCGGCTCGACCAGACGCCCCAGCGCCGCGTTGCGCTCGAGAGCGCACACGTCCCGCTCGCCCTTGTCGATGGCCGCCTGCAATGCAGGCGTCCGTGTGTAGCCCGGAGACACGGCGTTCACCCGTACCTGGGCCGGCCCCCATTCCGCGGCGAGGCACTCGGTCATCGCGATGACGGCGGCCTTTGCTGGCGCATAGGCGTGCAGCGGCATCGAACGCATCCCCGCGATGGAGGCGATATTGACGATGCTCCCGCGCCGGCGCGCAGCCATGCGGGTGCCGAAGACGACCGCGGCTACATAGGTGCCGCGCTGATCTACACGCACAACCTCATCCCAGCTTGCCATGGACAAACGATCTGGCGGCAGCGGTACCTGGATCACCCCCGCGCTATTAACCAGTATCTCCACCGGGCCCAGCTCCGCCTCGATCGAATCGGCGCAGCGCTGTAGCGCCACATCGTCGGCCACATCGACGACCCAAGCGCGGCCGTTGACCTCGCGCGCCACCGCGTGCACGCGCTCGTCCCGATCCAGCAAGGCTATCCGCGCACCGCGAGCCGCCAGCTCCCGGCAACAAGCCGCACCGATCCCGCTCGCACCTCCGGTAACCACCGCCACGCCCGACAGAATAGCGAGGTCCATTTACTTCCCCTGCACCGCTGCGCCAACACTTTCACTCGTATCCACGTTGTCCCCGGCAACTTCCCCCCGCGTCATTGTGAATCCTTGGTAGCCATTGGCAACCACCTCGTCGCACTTTTTCTTGTACGTTGCAAAACCGCCGACGTAAGGCATGAAGATGCGCGGCTTTCCCGGGATATTGGCCCCGACGTACCACGAATTTGCGAGCGGATAGAGCGTTCGATCGGCGACTTCGTTTACGTGCTCCACCCACTTGCTTTCGGACTGCGCGTCGGCCTCGATGCGCGCAAAACCCCGCGAGCGCAGATGCTGCAGGCACTCCACGATCCAATTCGAATGTTGTTCGATCGCGACGATCATCTGCGACTTCACCCCCGGACTTTGAGGCCCGGTGATCATGAACAGGTTCGGAAACCCCGCCACCATCAGTCCCAGGTACGTCTGCGGGCCCGCGGACCATTTTTCCTCGAGCGTGGCGCCGGCTCTGGTACGGATATCGATATTGAGCATTGCGCCTGTCATTGCATCGAACCCGGTCGCGAACACGATGGAATCCAGGACGTACTGTCGATCTCGCGTGCGGAGTCCTTTGGGGGTGATCTCTTCGATCGGAACGCTTCTCACGTCGACCAGGGTCACGTTATCGCGGTTGTAGGTCTCGTAGTAGTTGGTGTCCAGGCAAAGTCGTTTGGTGCCGATCGGGTGATCTTTCGGCGCGAGCAGCTCGGCGACGGCGGGATCGCGAACGGTCTGCCGAATCTTTTCGCGGACGAATTCGGACGCGGTATCGTTGGCGGCCTTGTCCAGCAACAGATCGGTATACGAGTACAGAAAGCTGATGCTGCCTCCTTCCGCCCATTTCGCCTCGTAGGTACGTCTCCGCTCGTCGGGCGAGGCCTCCAGAGCTCTCTCGCTGGGCGGCGGGTAGCCGGCGATGCCGAAGTTGGTGTCGAGGGCCGCCCGCCGCCGCTCGGAGTACTGGGCCTTGTGCAACCGCTCTTTGTCCGGATCAAGCGGGGCATTTCGCGCAGGCAGACTGAAGTTTGCCGTGCGCTGAAAAACAAAAAGGTGCTGCGCTTGCTTGGCGATGTGCGGAATCATCTGCACGCCCGAGGATCCCGTGCCGATCACACCGACCCGCTGACCGGAGAAATCGACGCCTTCCGCAGGCCATAAGCCACTGTGGTACCAGTCGCCCTCGAACGAGTCCAGTCCCTTGAACTCGGGCATTCGCGGCGTCGACAGATTGCCGGTGGCCATAATGCAGAACTGTGCGGAAACGACGTCGCCCTGGTCCGTCTTCACCGTCCATTGATTGGTAGCGTTGTCGAAGACCGCGGAAACCACCCGAGTATTGAATTGAATGTCCCGGCGCAGGTCGAACCGGTCCGCGACGTGATTGATGTAACGCAGAATCTCGGGTTGAGTACCGTATCGCTCCGGCCACTTCCACTCTTGCTGAAGCTCGTCCGAGAACGAAAACGAGTACTCCATGCTCTCGATATCGCAGCGGCAACCGGGATAGCGGTTCCAGAACCAGGTCCCGCCGACGCCACCACCCGCTTCATAGATCTGCACCCGGAGTCCAAGCGCACGCAGGCGATGCAGCATATAGAGTCCACCAAGTCCTGCGCCGACGACAACCGCATCGAACTGCGAAGTGCGGTCCGCATTGGCCTTGCTCTCACGTTTCACAACAGACATTTCCAAGCTCTCCACGGTGGTCGGGGCGGCAATCGCTGAAACCGCCCATGGTTCCCCCTCGGAACGATTGTGCGACGAGGGATCTGTGCCTGCAAATCTTATTCTACTGACCAAGCTCCAAAATAGGGCGTGAGCGCCTTCGTACTTACAGCGCCAGGTAGCGGCTCTTCACCGCCTCGTCCTGCTTGAGCGCTTCGATCGTGTCCCGGTAGACAATCTGGCCCTTGTCAATGATGGCGGCGTGACTCGCGATGCCGAGACAGAAATGCATGTTCTGCTCGGCCAGCAGCACCGTTACACCCATATCCCGGAGCCGCAGCAACAACTCGCCGATCCGCGCCACGACCACCGGCGCCAGCCCCTCGCTTGGCTCGTCGAGCAGCAAACCGATGGGATTGCCCATGAGCGTGCGAGCGATGGTGAGCATCTGTTGCTCGCCGCCCGACAAGTGCCCGCCCATCCTCTGCTTCAGCGGCGCGAGCAGGGGAAACATTTCATAGACGCGCTTCAGGTTCCAGTAGTCCTGACCATCGGGGCCCCTCTTGGCAGCGATCACCAGGTTGTCCTCCACTGAATGCTCGGGGAATACCTGCCTGTCTTCGGGCACGAAGCCGATGCCGGCCCGGGCGATGACGTATGGTTTTTTCCCCTGTAATTCCGCATCGGTTACGCGAACGCGCCCGCGCGCAGGCGGCGCGATACCGGCGATCGCCTTGAGCGTCGTGGACTTGCCCGCGCCGTTGCGACCCAGCAAGGCCATGGTCTGTCCTTCGACGACCGCGATGCTCACATCGAAGAGGATCTGGCTGGTGCCGTAAAAGACGTCGATGCCTTGCGCCTCGAACATCACGCGATCGCTCATGCATGCTCCGCGTCGTATTTGGCACCGAGATAGGCTTCTATGACCTTTGGATGGCGGCGGACTTCCTCGGGCGTTCCTTCAGCCAGCACGCGCCCGTAGCTCAGCACCCGGATCGTCTGCGCGAACTTGAACACGATGTCCATGTCGTGTTCGATGAAAATCAAGGTCATCTTCTTCCGCTCCCACAACTGGTGGACGGTTTCCATCATCTGCCAGCGCTCTTCCGGCCCCATCCCGGCGGTGGGCTCGTCCAGCAGCAGAACGCGCGGATCCAGCGCCAGCGCGAGCGCGATATCGAGCACCTTCTGATCGCCGTGCGACAGATTGCCCGACACCGTGTCCGCCGTTGCCGTCAAGCCGACCAACTCCATCACCTCGTCCGCCTGCGCCTGCGCTTGCGCCAGCGGGAAGCGCCGGCCCACTCGCGCATACCATCGGCGATGGGCGTTGACCGCCCCGAGGATCGCCTCACGCACGGTGAGCGATGAAAAAATGCTGGCAATCTGAAAAGCACGGCCGATGCCGCGCCGCACGATAGCGGGCGTGGAAAGCCCGGCTATGTTCTCGCCGTCGAGCAGGATGCGACCGCCATCGGGCCGCAATTCGCCCGCAATGAGGTTGAAGAAGCTGGTCTTGCCGGCGCCGTTCGGACCGATTACCGCGGTCAACGACCCGGCCGCGAAATGCAGGCTGACATCGCTGATGGCGCTGACACCGCCGAATGACTTCTGCAGGTTCTCGATCCTGAGCATGCTGTTGATCCTCCCTAATTCACATCAGTGAATCAGGTCTGTCGTTCCCCTCTCCGCTATTCGTACGGCCCCTCTCCCCCCGGGAGAGGGTAGGGTGAGGGAGGCGCAGCCCCGCGCTTTTTCCGGTCGCAGCCGCGCCGCGCGCGTATTTCGTCCAGGCAAGCATGACGAACCCCAGCAACCCTTTGCGCAGGCCGAGTGCAAAGACGAGAATGATCACGCCGAGGACCAGGCTGTAGTGCTCGCTGACCTTGGTGACGAGGTCGTTCAGCACCAGGAACAGCGCCGCACCGACCAGGGGGCCGAAAAAGACGTTGATGCCGCCGAGCATGATCATGAACACCGCTTCGCCTGAAATGGTCCAGTCCGCGAAATCGGGGTAGGCACTCGAGACGAAGAGGCTGATGAGCATGCCGCCGACGCCGCCGAACACCCCCGCGACGATGAAGGCCAGCACGCGAATGCGCCAGACCTGGATGCCGAGAAAGCCGGCGCGGCGTGGATTGTCGCGAATCATGCGCAGCGTATAGCCGAACGGCGACTGCACCAGGTGCCACATCAGGAACAGCGAGACGACCAGCGTGGTGCAGCAGAACAAGTACAGGTGGTGCGGCTCATCGAGCCGCACGCCGAGGAAGGGCGGCCGCGGCACCCCGCCGGTGAGCCCCTGATCCCCGCCGGTGACCGCAGTCCAGGCAATGATGAGGCTGTACAGCAGCATCTGGAAGGCAAGCGTCAGAAACGAAAAGTAGATTTCCTTGAGGCGCACGCAGATCGCGCCGATCACCGCCGCGACCAGCGCGTTGATCAGCACGGTCAACGCCAACGCCACCGGGATCGAGGTCCCCAGCTTCTGCATCAGCAGGGCAAAGCTGTAGGCGCCCAGCCCGAAGAACAGGCCATGGCCGAATGAAACCATGCCGGCATAGCCGACCAGAAAATTGAGCGACGTGGCAAAGATGGCAAAGGCCGAGGCGCGCATGACGAAGTCGGAGAACGACTTGCTGGGGAAGACCATGGGCAACGCAGCCAGAAGCACAAGCAATGCAGCCGCAATCAACGCGTCCCGCCCGATCGTAGGCTTGCGCATGCCTCAGCGCTCCTACCCGAACAG
>CAYNFN010000465.1:0-3974 GCA_964396485.1 uncultured Alcaligenaceae bacterium | reverse complement strand
ATCGTCCGGATGTGCGTATTTTCCCTGAGCGTTGGCCTGCCAGATCTCGATCAGCGCGTCGTTCACCGGCTTGCCGTCGCCATCCAGCACGCGCCCCTGTATCGAGACTTTCTCGCCGCTTGCCGCAGACTTCGCCAGGTCTGCGACGCACAATTTCTCCAGCCCGATATGGAAAAACGGTCCGGCGGTTTGCGATGCGGTCGCGAGCAGGTTCATTTCAATGTTCCATCGGCGTGGCGTCGCAGCCGCGCAAAACGATGTCGAAGCGAAAGCCCAGCGCGTGCGCGGGAGTGGTGCTGTCCCAGTCGAAGTCCGCGATCAAGCGCTTGCGCGCACTCTCGTCGGCGGTGCTGTTGAAGATCGGATCAAAGGGCAGCAACGGGTCACCGGGAAAATACATCTGCGTGACCAGCCGCGTCAGGAACGCGCGGCCGAACAGCGAGAAGTGGATGTGCGCGGGACGCCAGGCGTTTTGGTGATTGCGCCAGGGATAAGCACCCGGCTTGATGGTGACGAAGCGGTAGCGGCCCTCCGCATCGGTGAGCACGCGCCCGCAGCCGCTGAAGTTTGGATCGAGCGGCGCATCGTGATTGTCGTTCCGGTGCCGGTAGCGCCCGGCGGCGTTGCACTGCCACAGTTCGATCAGCGCCTGCGGCACCGGCCGGCCGTTTTCGTCCAACACCCGTCCGCCGACGATGATGCGCTCGCCCAGCGGCGCGCCGGCATGCTGGCGGGTCAGATCGGCGTCGTCGGCTCCAATATCGTCGTAGCCGAAAACCGGCCCGGTCACCTCCGACAGCGTATGCGGCAGCAGCACCAGCGGCCTGGTGGGCGCACGTTTCTGCGTCGACACATAAGGAGGGTAGAGATACTCGGGCTGCGTTCCATGCGCGGGACGCCGATAGCCCGCAATGTCCGTCATCGTTGCTATTCCTCCGTTTCAATTCCTGCCGCGCCTGCAGACGTCGACCGCTCGCAGCGCTCCGGATCGTCGCCTTTTTCCGGCCGCCTGCCACGCGAATGCCCGCACGTCGAACGCCAAGATTATCAGTAATGCGGCCTTCAGGTTTTTTGTGTTTTCCTGCCCGAGCATATGCGCTGGCACAAATACATGCAGCCAAGCGCCACGGCACGCGATGCATTATGCTCCGCCGGTCCTGGCGAATCCCGAGACTCCGTGTCCCCAGTCAAACCGGCTCTGCTTTCGTCACTCTGCACCTGTCACTCGTCACTCGTCACCCGTCACTCGTCACTCGTCGCTCGTTACTCAAGAAATGGATCGCAAACCCGTTGACAGCACCGCGCTTTCCCTCATGGTGATGTGCTGCTTCATCTGGGGCTTCAATCACGTCGCGGCCAAGCTGGCGGCGCCGGATATGTCGCTGGTGATGCAGGGCGGGGTCCGTTCGGCCATTGCGGCCGCCTGCGTATTGGTGTGGGCGCGAATACGCGGCATCCCGCTTTTTCGGCGCGACGGCACGTTCCGGCCGGGCCTCGCCGCCGGCGCGTTGTTTGCCGGCGAGTTCCTGTTCATCTTCGCCGGGCTGGCCTACACCGGTGCGGCGCGGATGGTGGTGTTCATCTATCTCGCGCCCTGCCTGACCGCTTTGGGGCTGCACTGGTTCGTGCCCAGTGAACGGCTGCGCCCATTGCAGTGGGCAGGCGTGCTGTGCGCATTCGGCGGGATCACCCTCGCATTCGGTGACGGGTTCGCGGCATCGCGCAGCTCGCTGCTGGGAGATGCGTTCGGCGTGATTGCCGCGGCCCTGTGGGCCGCCACCACGGTCGTGATCCGCGCCACCAGCCTCAGTTATACCAGCGCCAGCAAGACGCTGTTCTACCAGCTCGCGGTAGCGGCCCTTACGCTGCCAGTCGCCTCGGTGCTGATGGGGGAGCCCGGCGTCGTCGCGATCACGCCGGTCGTCGTCGCGAGCCTTTTCTACCAGGGCGTGGTGGTGGCCTTCGCCAGTTATCTGATCTGGTTCTGGCTGCTGACCCGTTACTACGCCGCGCGACTTTCGGTATTTTCCTTCCTGACGCCGCTGTTCGGGGTCATCGCCGGGGTGGCCGTGATGTCGGAGCCGATCACGCCCGCTTTCATCGGTGCGGTAGCCATGGTCGGCGCGGGAATCTATCTGGTCAACGTGCGCCGTTGAAACCTCTGACAGGATGAACATGATGATCAGGATTGAAGGCGGGCATCTATCTGGTCAACGTGCGATGAGCGTTGCGTAACGCGAGCAATGCCGCAATCCGGATCCGCAACCGCTAGCTGTCTGCCTTTTCCGAGGGCGCGAATCGCCTGTTCAACTTCAGCGTCGCTGCGATCGCGCGAATCGATGCGAACAGGACGACGATCGCGACCAGGACATAAGTCCAGTTGACCGCGCCGGTCTCGATCGCCTGTCCCACGGTGACGAAGAATCGCATGATGGCGACTAGCAGCAGCGCGAACGCGGGCGGGTTCCTGGCGCACGAAGGCTTCGAAGCAACATATTCCGTCATGCCGCCGCAGCGAACACTGCAGTTCCCTATGCTGCAACTCGAAGCGGCTCAATGTGCTCGTATCGCTTCGGTTGGCGCTCAAGCGCCCAGAGGTCAAGCGCCTCCTGCATCCGCAGCCAACTCTCAGGGGTGGTATTGCTCAGTCGGCCGACGCGGATGGCCATGTCCGGCGAGAGGGCGCGCTTCTCGAGCAGCAGCTCCGACACGCTTAGCCGGCTGACGCCCAAGCGCTTGGCAAACTCAGTCTGGGTCATCTTGAGCGCCGGCAGTACTTCCTCCCGCAGCAATTCGCCGGGATGGGTTGGTTTACGCTTCGGGTCTCGCTGGCTCTTCATCATTGGTAACCCTCCAAGTTCACATCTATCGCATCGGCGCCCGCAAACCGGAAAGTGATTAGCCAGTTTCCAGACACCGCAAAGGCGCCTTTCATTTTTCCGGAAAGTCTGTGGAACCCGAACCCCGGGAGGTTCATGTCCTCGGGCCTCACCGCGGCGTCCAATCGGTCCAGAATGCGCCGAATCCTGTCGGCCTGCCTGGCGTCTATCTTGCTGCGGTCGCTCTTCGTAAAGAACCGATCGAGACCCTTGTGGCGGAAGGTCTTGATCACAGAGAACGTGTAATCCTACACATTACATACATTGTAATGCTGGGGATAGCATTGTCAAGGGCCGCAATCGAGGAGGCGCAACGCGGCGGCGGGACTACTGAACCGTAGGAAGCAAGCGTACGCCAAAGGACTCATAATCCCTCCGCCATGACGATCCTCAATCTTATGGTCTACCGTCACTCCGCGTTCTACAGCCCGGTCCTGAGCGCGATCGCGGGCGGGTTCCTGGCGCACGAAGGCTTCGAAGCAACATATTCCGTCATGCCGCCGCAGCGAAGCGTGGGCGAGATGATTGCCTCCGGCGAAATCCATGTATCGCAGACAGCAGTCTCGGGCAGTTGGGCCTACCTGGAGAAAGGCGAAAAGCCGCCCTTCCTGCATTTCGGCCAGATCAACCAGCGCGACGGCTTTCTGATCGCCGCGCGCAGGTCCGACACAAACTTTCGCTGGGACAAACTCGCCGCCGGGCGCTTCATGTTCGTTCACGGCGGGCAGCCGCAAGCGATGCTGGCTTACGCCCTGCACAAGAATGGCGTGAACATCGCCGCACTGAAAGGGCTCGATGCCGGCAGCTCCGCGCAAATGATGGCGGCTTTCCGCACTGGCCAGGGCGATTACTTCCACGAGCAGGCACCCTACCCCCAGCAACTCGAGCACGAAGGCGTAGCGCAGGTCGTGGCGTCGGTCGGCGAGGCGATCGGCCCGGTGGCGTTCAGCAGCCTGGCCGCGTCACCGGCATGGCTCGCGGGGCCGGACGCGCAACGCTTCATGCGCGCCTACCGCAAGTCGCGCGAATGGGTAAACAGCGCGCCGCCCGACGAAGTCGCCGCGGCCGAGCAGTCCTTTTTCCCCGACATCCACC
>CAYNFN010000464.1:0-1840 GCA_964396485.1 uncultured Alcaligenaceae bacterium | reverse complement strand
ATCGCGTCCACCACGATGCGAAGCCGCTGCACCGGGAATCGCCCGTAGTAGACGCTGACCGCGGTTGCCGAATCGGTAATCCAGTCGCGCAGTACCGCCATTTCGAGACCGGCAGCGTTGCCGCTGCAGGTCACCTTGATGCTGGCGTCGCCGGACCGGATTTCGAATGCGTGCGTCAGTGGTTTAATTTTCTCGCGAGGTTCAGCGCGGGCCGCGCAGCTGGTGGCAACCACCATCAGCAGCGACAAGGCAAGGAGGCGGACTGGGGTCACGGAGTCAGTGAATCTCGGGCTCGGGCGTAGCCGCCGTTCCCTCGAGAAAGTCGAAGTCGCAGCCGAGATTTGCCTGCTTGATGTGCTCAGCGAAGAGCTTGCCGTAGCCGCGCTGGAATTTCGGCGGATTGGGTTTCCATGCGGCGCGGCGTTTCGACAGTTCCTCTTCGCTCACCTTCAGCGTGAGTTTCCTCCCCGGCACGTCGAGTTCGATAATGTCACCGGTTTTCACCAGCGCCAGCGGTCCGCCCACCCAGGACTCCGGCGCCACATGTAAAACACAGGTGCCGTAGCTGGTGCCGCTCATGCGCGCATCGGAAATGCGCACCATGTCGCGCACGCCCTGCTTGAGCAGCTTTTTCGGGATCGGCAGCATGCCCCATTCGGGCATGCCCGGTCCGCCGAGCGGTCCGGCGTTGCGCAGCACCAGTACCGAGTCGGCGTCGACGTCGAGATTGGGGTCGTCGATGCGTGCCGCCATGTCGTTGTAATCGTCGAATACCATGGCGCGGCCGGCGTGCTTCAGCAGCTTCGGATCCGCGGCGGTGGATTTGATCACTGCGCCATCGGGAGCAAGATTGCCGCGCAGCACCACCAGCCCACCTTCGGCCTGCATGGGATTTTCAGGCGTGTGGATCACGTCGGGGTTGTGGATCTTCGCTCCGGCGATGTTTTCCCCGAGCGTCTTTCCGGTGCAGGTGAGCACGTCCGTATCGAGCAGCTTGCGCATGCCTTCCAGCATCCCGACCAGGCCGCCGGCGTAATAGAAATCCTCCATCAGGTACTTGCCAGACGGCCGCATGTTGACCAGGTAGGGCGCGTGACGGCCGACATCCTCGAAGCGCTCGAGCGGAATATGTATGCCGGCGCGGCCGGCCATTGCAATCACGTGGATCAGTCCGTTGGTCGAGCCGCCGAGCGCCATCAGCACCTTGATTGCGTTGTCGAAGGACTTTTCGCTGAGGATGTCGCGCGGCTTCAGGTCCGCCCACACCATCTCGACCACGCGCCTGCCGCTGTACTCGGCCATGCGGCCGTGGTTGGAATCGACCGCAGGAATCGACGAAGCGTTGGGCAGGCTGAAACCCAGCGCCTCGGCAATGCTGGTCATCGTGGACGCCGTGCCCATGGTCATGCAGGTGCCGGGGGAACGCGATATGCCTTCCTCGATCTCGCGCCAGTCGCGATCGGTGATGTTGCCGGCGCGCAATTCGTCCCAGTATTTCCACACGTCCGATCCGGAGCCGAGCGTCTTCCCCTGCCAATTGCCCCGCAGCATCGGCCCGGCCGGAACGTAGATCGCCGGGAGGTTCATGCTGATCGCTCCCATCAGCAGGCCAGGTGTGGTCTTGTCGCAGCCGCCCATCAGCACGCAGCCGTCCACCGGGTAGGAGCGCAGCAACTCCTCGGTTTCCATTGCCAGGAAATTGCGGTACATCATGGTGGTGGGTTTCTGGAACACCTCCGCCAGAGAGATCGCCGGCATCTCCAGCGGGAAGCCGCCCGCCTGCCACACGCCGCGCTTGACTTCCTGCGCGCGCTCGCGCAGGTGCGAGTGGCAGTGGTTG
>CAYNFN010000463.1:0-9170 GCA_964396485.1 uncultured Alcaligenaceae bacterium | reverse complement strand
CTTCGGCTTCGATCCGCTGGCGCCGGTTACGATCAACGATCTCATCAACGCCGGCGCTGACGCCGACACGGTCTTCGGCGGCCTGGGCAACGACGACCTGCAGGGCGAAGACGGTGACGATTACCTGGACGGCGAAGCCGGCAACGACGTCATGGCCGGCGGTACGGGCGCAGATTTCCTGGTGGGCGGGGAGGGCATCGACCAGCTTGCAGGCGATCAAGGTGATGACTACCTGGAGGGCAACGAAGGCGACGACACCCTGTTCGGGGACGAGGGCAACGACTATCTGGACGGCGGCGCGGGGGCGGACCATTTGCAGGGCGGGGCGGGGGAAGACCAGTTCGTGATCGACGCGACCGACACGGTGCTGGACCTGGCGGGTTATGACCGGCTGAGGTTCTCGGACGCCACCGCGGCCGGCGATGTTGCGGTGACCCGGATCATATCCGGGGGGAGCGAGATATTTTCTTTTTCAGTGGGGGCGCACACGATCCTCACCACCGATGCCACCCAGCCCTCGTCCGCCGTGTTCGGTTTCAGCAATGGCGCGACGCTCTCTTACAACGAACTTCTGGGTGCGCGGCTCATGGAGAACCGGAATTTCTCCGGAGGCGATACAGACGACATCTTGAATGGTTACGCGGGCGACGACATTCTGGACGGCGGGGCCGGCAACGACACCCTGAACGGGCACCACGGTTCGGATGCGCTCATCGGCGGGACGGGAAATGACACACTCGACGGCGGCGCGGGGGAAGACGTGCTGGCCGGAGGCGAAGGCTCCGATACTTACGTGCTCGGCCCCGGTAGCGGGCAGGACGTGGTGCGCGAAGACGGGGCCGCGAGTGACCAGGACACCATATCAATTGCGGCGGGCATCACGCCTTCGCAACTGAGCCTGACGCGTCAGGCCAACGGTGACCTGACGGTCGCGCTCCAGGGCAGCAACGACCGCCTCACGGTCGAAGGCTATTTCCAAAACGCGCGCGCGCGGATCGAGGCCATCCGTTTCGCCGACGGCACGGTTATCAACGCCTCCGAATTGGACACGCTCGAAGTGCCGCCCATCACGGGTACCGAGGGTAATGACACCCTCACCGGCACTGCGTGGGGCGACACCATTCTGGGCCTTGGCGGAGACGACGTTCTTGATGGGGAAGCCGGCAACGACACGCTGCAAGGCGGTGAGGGAGTGGATACCTATGTCGTTAAACCGGGCATGGGGCAGGATGTACTGGTCGACGCGTCCGCGGCGGGCAATACCATTGAACTGGGAGCGGAACTGGCCTTCGATCGGCTCTCCGCGTCCCGGCGGGGCGGCGACCTGAAGATCTCGCTGCGCGGAACCGCGGAGGGTGTAACGATCGCGAATTACTACACCGTCCCCCAGGCGTGGACGGTGGCCGCATTCACAAATCAATCGGTGACCCCCGAGGCCATTGTCCAGGCGACCGAAGCGCGCCAGGCGGACCACGCGCAGACGCTGTGGGACGACTATAAATTCGGACTCGGAGCCGAGATCTCGGCGAGTTACCGGCAAAACGGCTACCGCTTCACCAGCGCAACCCAACTGCAGCGGGATGCGATCGCGGGCGTGTCCGTATACGCGGGCATCGTGAACAGTACCCAGACCGTCTGGGGAGAGTACGTCAATCCGCAGGGCCAGACCGTCAAAGTTACCAGCGGCTCCTTTCATGAATGGAATCTCGGGAGCTATCACTACGAAGACTGGAATCTTTCCAAGCCCGTTATTGTTCGAACTGACCGGGCCGGCATCGTTGAACAGCGAATCAACACCGACGATCCGGAGATTTACGCGTGGGCAGGCTCTTCCAGCGTTTACTCGTCATCGAACGTATCGCTCCAGCTCCAATGGTCCGGCCAACCCGTTGGAGTCACGCAGATCACGTCCTGGACCTATCACTACACCTTCGATTCGACTAGGGTCATCGACCAGCTCAGGAGGTTCACCGGCCAGCAGTACGCGAGTGTGACCGGTATCACCGATCAGGCACCCGATACGCGGGATTTTTTTAGTTCCCAGCACGCCGACTCCCGTCCCTACGTGATCCACGGAAGATACGACACGACGGATACCAGCGAATCTATCGTGGAGGTGAATGCGGGAGATTCGGCAAACACTATTTACGGCAGTCGAGGCACGTTGGTGAATGCGGGCGCGGGAGACGACATCGTGCTTGGCGCCGGATTCCAATATGGCGGCGAAGGCAACGACCGGCTCGAGGATGGTCAGACGCTTCTCGGCGGGAACGGAAATGACGTTCTGATGCGCGGCGCGTATATGGAAGGCGGGGACGGCAGCGATGTCATCGTGGGGGAAGAAGGCGCCAATCGAATAGGCTTTCTTGCTGGAGAGTCCGGAATAGATGTGGTCAGTGATCGCGGAGAGTCGCAACAGGATTACAAGGAGTGGCACTTCGGGGTCGTGCTGGGCATCGCGGACTGGCAGCTACGCGATGCGCATGGCGGTGAATATTTGGTTCCTACGGGATGGCTGGACCGAGACGATTTCTCAATCAGTCAAGAGGAGCTGGATTGGTTGTTCGATCCGAACGCTTCCGCCACGAATGCCCCAGCCTCCCTGTCGTATAACGTGGCCGATGAACTGTTGCAGTCGAAGGCACGCCGTAACGGCAGTGCGTCGGAATTCCAGTTCATCGTGCCTTTACCAGCACTACCGTTCATCGCCGCCAATGACTATGACGGACTTGCCCCGTTGTATGCTGCCGGCGTAATTCCGCTTGATGTCATCGAGTTCGGCGCGGGAGTCACGCTCGATGATCTCGCGCTCTCCTGGGAGACGATCCGCTTCATTGCCCCGCCTCGGGGCGATCTCGGGCCCTACGTGGCGCTTAACGTGGGAATCACTCCGGATAACATCGCCTCCCTAATCATCCCGCGCTCGAGCGATCTCTTGGGCACGGGCATCGAGGAGGTCCGCTTTGCCGATGGCACGGCGGTGACTCTGGGAGAGCTCATTGCGCTGGCGCCTCCTGCGCCCGACTTTGATCCGGCGTTCGTGCCGAACTTCGGTCCGATCTTTGTGTTCGAGTCAGGCGACGGGGTGCGCTTCATTGACGACCCCGGTGTGACCACCATTCAATTCGGTGCGGGAATCACCTCTGACATGCTGACGCTGGGGCTGGGCTCGCTTTTGGTGCGCGTGGGCGATGAGGGCGATGCGATCCATGTCATCAATTTCGATCCCAGCGATGCGTTCACGAGCCAGATTCAGAATCTCGTGTTCGCCGACGGCGCGCAGCTTGCCTACGGCGAGCTCATTGCGCGCGGCTTCGATCTTTTAGGCACCGCGGGCGATGACATCCTGAGCGGCACCAACGCAACCGACCGCTTGCGCGGCGGGGCAGGGAACGACTTCTATGTCTTTGCACTGGGCTCGGGGCTCGACACGGTCGAGGACGAGGCGGGCGATTTCGACATGGTCTTTCTGGGAGATTCGATTACCCCGGCGAGCGTCACCGTCACGCGCGCGGGAGATTTCCTGACGCTCGGAATCAACGCCGCCGACCGCATTGCGATTCGCTGGCAACCGCTCGCCGGCTATCAGATCGAGATGGTGCAGTTCGCCGACGCCACGCTGTGGGACGCAGCGACGCTGGAAAGCATGGCAACGACCGGCGGCGGGAACACGGCCCCGACACTTGCGAACGCCATCTCCGATCAGATGGCGCCGGAAGACGCGGCTTTCAGCTTTACGCTTCCCGCCGGAACGTTCGTGGATGCAGGCGCAGAGGATACGCTCGCCTTCAGCGCGGCGCTGGCCGATGGCTCAGGCCTACCTGGTTGGTTGAGTTTTAATGGCGCGACTCAGAGCTTCAGCGGCACGCCTACCAATGACGATGTCGGCGCGTTCGACGTTTCGGTCACCGCCACCGACGCCGACGGCTTGAGTGCGGCGGACACCTTCACGCTGACGGTCGCGAACACCAACGACGCGCCGGTGACGGTGGACGACACGGGTGCGGTGCAGGAGGACGGCACCGTCATTGCGACTGGCAACGTGCTCGCCAACGACAGCGATGTGGATGCGGGCACGACGCTCGTGGTTACTGCGGCCGGCGCTATTTCGGGCGCATACGGCACGCTGAGCCTCGCGGTGGACGGCGGCTACACCTATACGCTCAATAATGCGGCGAACGCCGTGCAGGCGCTTGCCACGGGCCAGTCGGTGGCGGACACGTTTACGTATGCGGCGAGCGACGGGCTCGTCAGTACCTCGCGCACGCTCACGATCGGCGTCGCCGGGACGAATGATGCCCCGGTGGTTCCGCAATCGCTCGCCGATCTCACCACCACCGAGCGCCAGGCGTTTTCGTTCGTCGTGCCGGAGAGCGCATTCACGGACGTGGATGCGGGAGACACGCTCTCCTACACGGCAGCTCTCGCGAGCGGCCTCGCGTTGCCGTCGTGGCTGGTATTCAACCCGGCGACGCGGACTTTCTCGGGCACACCCGGCGAGTACGACATCGGCACGTTCGCAATCCAAGTTACGGCAATCGACCAGGCCAGCGCGCAAGCGGCCGACGACTTCAACCTGTCCGTGGCGCTCCTTCCGGGCGTGACACTCGCCGGCGCCAGCGGTCAGGACATCCTGGTGGGCGGCCCCGGCGCCGACACGATCTCCGCGGGGGCAGGCGCCGATCAGCTCTACGGCAACGAGGGCCGGGACGTGCTCAACGGCGGTTACGGCGCCGACGAGCTGTTCGGTGGGACCAGCAACGACACGCTCTACGGCGGCTTCGGCGGCGATACGTTGTTCGGAGATGAAGGCGCCGACACCATCTACGGCGAAGTCGGTGCCGACACGCTGTGGGGTGGCGCGGGCAATGACACGTTGGACGGTGGAGACGGCGGCGACACGCTCAGAGGCGAGGCGGGCGAGGACCTGCTCTACGGTGATATTGGCGCTGACAGCCTCTACGGCGGGACTGGCAACGACTTTCTCTCGGGCGGGCTGGGGGGCGACAAGCTCTTCGGCGAAGACGGCAACGACGTATTGCAAGGGGGCGACGGCGCCGACAGCTTGTTTGGGCACGCCGGCAACGATCTTCTGCAAGCCCGGCTCGGGGGCGACACGCTCGGAGGTGATGTCGGCAACGATTTTCTGGCGGCGGGCGCGGGCGCCGATACCATCAAGCCGGGTGCCGGCCAGGACGTCATCGCGTTCAACCGCGGCGACGGCTCCGACACGGTGCAGGCGGCCGGCGGGCCGGAAGACACTGTGTCCATCGGCGGCGGCGTCCGTTACCAGGACCTGACGCTCTCGAAGAGCAACAACAATCTGGTCTTAGACGCCGGCGGCGGCGACCGGCTGACCTTCAAGGACTGGTATGCCGCGACCCCGGTGCGCCCGGTGCTGAATCTCCAGGTGATCGCCGAGGCAATGGTGGACTTTAATCCCGCGAGCAGCGATCCGTTGCTGAATCAGAAAGTGCAGACCTTCGACTTTGCTGCCGTGGCCAACGCCTTCGACGCGGCAGGCCAGGTGAGCGGCTGGGCGCTCACCAATGCGTTGCTGGCAAGCCACCTGGCGGGAGCGGACGACTCCGCCATCGGCGGGGATCTCGCCTACCAGTACGGGCTGAACGGCAACTTCAACAACGTCGGCACCACCGGCGCGCAGAACGTGTTGAGCAGTTCCTCGTTCGGTACCGCTCCGCAGACCTTCCAGAGCAGCACCAGCCTCCAGCAGGGCATATCGCTGGCGGCGTAAGTAAAAAGGGGTGGCGGGAAAACCTGCTGCCCCGCCATCAAGCCAGGCCCGCCAATAAACGCCTCTCTCAACCATCTTGTTATCTCAGGCCCAACCATGAAGAACCCTACCGCCAACGCCCTTGAGTTCGCCCCCGGGATTTTGCGCGCCCAGGAAGAAGCCCCGTCGCCCCTGCCCAGAATGGTGCTCTATGTGGTCTTCGCATTGTTCCTGGCGATGCTGGCCTGGGCGCTCATCGGAAAACTCGACATCATCGCGGTGGCGCAGGGCAAGCTCGTCCCGGCGAGCTACGTGAAGATCGTGCAGCCGGCGGAGTCCGGTGTGGTCAAGGAGATCCTGGTGCGCGAAGGCCAGGAGGTGAAAGCCGGCGAGGTCCTCATGCGCATGGACACCCAGGTCTCCGACGCCGATGTCGAAACCGTCGGGACCGATCTTTATTTGCGCGAGCTGCAACTGCGCCGCATCGAGGCGGAACTGCGCGGCGCCCCGTTCCTTCTGCAGGAGGGCGACCGACCCGAACTGTTCGCCCAGGTTGCCGCCCAGTACCGTGCCAACCGGGAGGCCTATCAGGGCCAGCGGGAAGGCGAACGCGCGGCACTGGCCAAGGCCGAACAGGATCTCAGCGGAGCGCTCGAGATGGAGTCGCGGCTCAGGCAGACGCTGCCGATCTACCAGGAGCAGGAAGCCGCCCACGACAAGCTGGTCAAAGACGGCTTCGTCTCCAAGCTCGCCGGCCTGGACAAGAGCCGCGAGCGCATCGAGAAGGAGCAGGAACTCAAGGCGCAGACTTACCAAGTATCGAGCCTGCGCGCCAGCATCGAGCAGTCCAGAAAACGTCTTGCCCAGATCGGGTCAACGTACCGGCAGCAGTTGCAGAGCGAACGCGCGGAAGCCAACGCCTTACGTCTGAAACTCGAACAGGAGGGGGCCAAGCAGGCCTACCGCCGCGGGCTGCTGGAACTCAAGGCGCCGCACGACGGCATGGTCAAGGACCTGGCGACCCACACGCCCGGAACGGTGGTCTCGCCCGGCACCATATTGATGACCGTGGTGCCGCATGACGACCCGGTCAAGGCCGAAGTCTGGGTCACCAACATCGATGCCGGCTTTGTGCGTAAGGGACAGACGGTCAAGCTCAAGCTGGCGGCGTACCCGTTTCAGAAGTACGGCATGGTGAAGGGAAAAGTGGAACACGTAAGCCCCGATGCGGCCGAACTGCCGGATGTGCGCGAGCGCGACCGCAAGGACACCCAGGAGCACGTGATGCCGCCTTCGGGCTTCCGTACGCTCATTGTGCTGGATCAGCCCTACCTGGAGCGCGACGGCCGCCACTTCGATGCCTCGGCGGGGATGCTCGTCTCTGCCGAGATTCACCTCGGCACGCGCACGGTGATGGAGTACCTGCTTTCGCCGGTGAGCAAGACGCTGCACGAGGCGGGACGGGAGTTGTAAGGGTATCGCCTGATTCGATTGGGGGGATCGCGTCTGATTCTTTATCCGACGCTTTTCGTCTTCCCCCTGAACTCGCACAGATCGCGGATCAGGCAGCTCGGACACGCAGGCTTGCGCGCGGTGCACACGTAACGCCCGTGCAGGATCAGCCAATGGTGGGCATCCTGGCGGAACTCCTCCGGGACGAATTTCATCAGCTTGTTCTCGACTTCAATGACGTCCTTGCCGGGGGCGATGCCGGTGCGGTTGGCGACCCGGAAGATGTGGGTGTCCACCGCGATGGTCGGTTCGCCGAACGCGGTATTGAGGATCACGTTCGCGGTTTTCCGGCCCACTCCCGGCAGGCTCTCCAGGTCTTCGCGCCGGCGCGGCACTTCTCCGCCGAACCTTTCCAGCAGAATGTTGCAGGCGGCGAGGATGTTCTTCGCCTTGGTCCGGAACAGTCCGATGCTGTGGATGAAGGGCGTGAGTCCGGACTCGCCGAGCGCGATGATCGCCCGCGGCGTATTGGCGACCGGAAAAAGTCTGGTGGTGGCGAGGTTCACGCTCTTGTCGGTGGCCTGGGCGGAGAGTACGACCGAAACCAGCAACTCGAACGGCGTCTGATATGCGAGTTCGGTGGTCGGCGCCGGATTGGCGTCTCGCAGCCTGCGGAAGATTTCTAACCGTTTAGCGGGGTTCATTCAGAAAACCCACTAACCGCAAAGGCGCAAAGGCGCAGAGGAAACACAGAGAAAACCAAACGAAGTGTGTCAAAAAACCGGGGGATTCCGATTTGCCCCACCGAATCGATGAATCACCGTTGTCGCGACTATCCGTTTGTATTTTTGTCTTTCCATCCAATTTTGCTTTGCTTTCCTTTGCGTTTCCTCTGCGCCTTTGCGCCTCTGCGGTGAAGGTTTGCCTTTAGGAAACAGGCCGGCGGGCGCGGGCGCGTTCGATGGCGGCGCGTACCGCAGCCTTCTTGCGGTCGAGATCGTGGCCAATCGTCAGCGATTCCAGTTGCGCAAGCTTGGCTTCGGCTTTCTGTGCCAACAGCTTTTCGCGCTCGGTCTTTGCGCGTTCGAGTCGAAGTTGGTGGAATTGGTAGCGGCTCCGGGCGATGGCCGCCATGTCCTCGACGCTTTGTCCGGCCAGCGCGGTTGCGTGCCGGTTGCCGCGTTCGGCCAGCGCTCCCAGCTCGACCATCTCGATGCAGTCGACCGGGCAGGGCGGAACGCACAAATCGCAGCCGGTGCAGAACTCGGTCAGCACGGTGTGCATCTGCTTGGCGCTGCCGACGATCGCGTCCACCGGACAGGCAGGAATGCACAGCATGCAACCGATGCAGCGCGATTCGTCGATCAGCGCCGCGGTACGCGGTTTCTCGACTCCGTTGACGGGATTGAGCGCCTTTTGGCTGCGCCCGAGCAAGTGCGCGAGCTTGCCGATGCCGGCCGCTCCGCCCGGGGGGCACTGGTTGATGTCGGCGTCGCCTCGGGCGATGGCCTCGGCGTAGGGCCGGCAACCCTGATAGCCGCACTTGGTGCACTGGGTCTGCGGGAGCAGCGCGTCGATCGCTTCGGTCAGCTGTTCATTCACGGCTAAAGATCTTCACCGCAGAGGCGCAAAGGCGCAGAGGAAACGCAAAGGAAAGCAAAGCAAAATTGGATGGAAAGACAAAAATACAAACGGATATTCGCGACAACGGTGATTCATCGACTCGGTGGGCAAATTGGAACCCCCTGCTTTTTGACACGCTTCATTTGATTTTCTCTGCGTTTCCTCTGCGCCTTTGCGCCTCTGCGGTGAAGGTTTAATTGCGGTGAAGGTTTGCCTTCAGGAAACCGGCCGGCGATCGAGGTGGCGCAGGCAGCGGTCGATCCAGTGGGCGGTGAGCTTTTCCTGCACCGAGTTCTGCACCAGCCGCGCCGCCAGTCCCGGGAAATCCACCTTGTCGAGCGGCTGGTCCTGGTTGAAGCAG
>CAYNFN010000462.1:0-1612 GCA_964396485.1 uncultured Alcaligenaceae bacterium | reverse complement strand
CAGCAGCAATGCCGCGCGCGAGATCCGCGAGCCTTGCGGAAACCAGCACCATGTCGGCTGCGCCCTGTGCCAAAGCAGCGCCGCCACCCATCGCCACCGACACTTGCGCCTGCGCCAGCACCGGTGCATCGTTGACGCCGTGGATGGCGGCGACCAGCAGCGAGAACATGGGCTCGCGCAGCACGCCGAGCACGATCGCCACGCCGCTGCGCCGGTCCGCGGCGGGCAATGCATTCGGTCCCTCGGCCGCGAGTCGCCGCGCAACTTCCGCCGCACTCAATCCCGCAGCGCCGGTGTCGTCAGTCATTCACGCTTGCGGCCATGTGTTTCAGCTTCAATGATGCCCGATCCCCGGGTTTGACCTGTGTCAATCATCAGGGCCGCGCGGTTGACGCAGGTCAATCGGGCCGGCGCGGAGCCTGTCAAGCTGGCGCATGTACGCCGACTGGCTGGTGAACATGATCGTCGTCGTCGCGACCCTCGTCGCGGTGGCGGTCAGCGTCCTCACGCATTACGAGGGGCTGATCTTCACCTCGCGCCGACTGGCGCATCTTTCCGGAGGGCCGCGCCGCGTCAAGGTGCTTTACGGCATCGCCTCGGTGCTGGGGCTGCACGTGGTCGAGATCTGGATCTTCGGCCTGGTGATGTGGGCACTGCTGCAATGGCCCGAAAACGGCAGCCTGGGGCCCGCCGCCCAGCACCTGTTCGACGTGATCTACTTCTCCGCGGTCACCTTCACCACCGTGGGCTTCGGCGACCTCGCGCCACTGGGGCCGCTGCGCTTCCTCTCGGGCACCGAGGCGCTCACGGGATTCGTGCTGCTGACTTGGTCGGCCTCGTTCACCTACCTGGAGATGGAGCGCTTCTGGCGCCCGGCCTAGGCGCCGCGCGCGCCGAGCTCGCGCAAGCGCTGCAGCCAGCGGGCACGCGCTTCCGTGCCGCAGCCTTCGACGTTGCCGATCAGCGTCTCCCGGACGGGACTGATGCCGCAGAACCGCAGGATGTTGCGCTCCAGGCTCTTGAGGCTGTGGGCGCCGAAGAACCAGCGATAGACAAACGCCGGCATGCCCAACGTCACGACGATGCGCACGGAACGGCCGCCGAGCAGCTTTGCCCAGCGGTTGCCGCCCCGCACGGTGCCCACCGCGAAGCCCGGCCGCAGCGCCTGTTCCAGGAAGCCTTTCAGCAGGGCCGGCAGTCTGCCCAGCCAGAGCGGATAGAGGATCACGAGGTGCGTCGCCTCCGCGATGGCCGCCTGCGCGCCGCGGATACCGTCGATTGCTAGCAGAAATCTAAAGGGGATTGCGTCCACCATCGCGCGGCCTTTCGGTTTGCAGGATTACCTGCACGCAATTCTACGCGGCGAGACGCGGCGTCCGTTGATTTGCGTCAAGCCGCCGGCCCGGATTCCTGAAAATCGGATTCCTTACTGCGGAGGGTCGTCGTCCTGCAGAATCCGATGCGCCGGTCCCTCCAAATCGTCGAACTGGCCGCTCCTGACCGACCACCAGAAAATTCCGCCGATGAGGAACACCAGCACGACCGACAACGGGATGAGGAGGTAAAGAATTTCCATTCTGAAAATCAGGTGCGAGGGATGAGGTTCGAGGTG
>CAYNFN010000461.1:0-2306 GCA_964396485.1 uncultured Alcaligenaceae bacterium | reverse complement strand
CTTTTGCCGGTGTTATTCCCTCACCCCAACCCTCTGCTCCGCTTCACACCCCTTACGGGTGCATATGAGTGTTCCCTTGTCCCGGAGGGAGAGGGGGAAAAACGATGCGCACTATTTACCGGTTGGGTCAGTAACTTGCCTGCCCGCGCACCGCCCCGATCACCGGCGCAGGCATTCGATCTATTTCAAGCAGCCTGATTGCACAGTCCTGTCTCATCCCATCAGGTTTCTAAGCCGACGATCCCGCTCGGCTGGCATTCGCGCGAGAGGCTAACTGCTCCAATATTATTTGGCGCCAGCCGCCGACAAATGGCGTGAACAATCCATCAATATCCCCAAAATCTTGACGCGCGCTTGCGGGGCCGGCGATATAGTCACGCTTGGTGAAAAGGTGCGTTTCAATATCCAATTCGCCGCAACAAGCACGACGGAAAACGGGTCGGTAACGCTGGCGACTGCACTCATACCCCTCTCCTGTTACTGCTGCCTCTAAGACGCGAGGCCCAGGACGTTGAACGCAGGGATCGGTCGGTTGAACCCCTTGAGCGAGAGTTCGCCCGCGGATTCGACCTGCAGGAGTTCTTCCATCGTCGCCAGGACGCGCTTGGAAATCAGGATCTGGCCCGGCTTCGCTTCACCGCATAGACGGGCCGCGAGGTTGGTCACCGAGCCGATCGCACCGTAGTCCCATCGTCCCTCGAAGCCGATCGCGCCGATCGTCGCGTAACCTTGCGCGATGCCGATGCCCAGGTCGAGCTCATAGCCGAGCTTGCGCCATTTGCCGATCAACTCCGCGACGCGCTCGCGCATCGCCAGCGCCATCCGCACCGCTCGCTCGCCGGGGTTGGGTACCGGCACCGGGTCATTGAAGAAGATCATCATGCCGTCGCCGGTGAAGCGCTCGAGCGTGCCTTCGTGCTCGAGAATGAGTTTCCCCATCCCGGCGTGATACTCCCGCAGCACACCCATGACTTCCTCGGGCTCCGCGCTCTCGGCGAACGCCGTGAAGCCGCGCAGGTCGAGGAAGCAGACGGTCACATCGCGACGATGGGTCTTCAGCGGGTCGTCCGCGCCACCTGCCACGATCAGGTCCGCGAGTTGAGGGGAGAAGAAGCGCTTGAGCCGCCCAAGCCGCTCGACCAGGGTGACTTGCTCTGCGACGCGCTGCTCAAGCGTCCGGTTCCACTCTGCCAGCTCCTGCAGGTGCTGCGCTTCCCGGTCGCGCAGCCGCTTCTTCTCGAGGCACGCGCCGATCCGAGCCCGCAACAGCACGGGGTCGAACGGTTTCGGCAGATAGTCCTCCGCCCCCAGTTCGATGCAGCGCACGACGCTGTCCAATTCGTCGAGCGCGGAAATCATCAGCACGGGAATCTCCCGCAAGTCCGCATCCGCCTTGAGCTGCTGCAGCACCTCGTAGCCGTCCACCTCCGGCATCATGACGTCCAGCAGCACCAGGTCGAAGGGTTGCCGGCGCAGCAGATCGAGCGCCTCACGCCCGCCGGCGGCCAGTTGCACCCGATGGCCCTCGCGTTCCAGCCGGCGCCCGAGCATCTCCCGGTTCGCCAGGTTATCGTCGACGACCAGGATCGCGCCGGCGTCCACTCGCGCTTCTGCGGCAGGCGCAGGAACGGCCGCCACAGTATGGGTCGCGGATTGTGCGTCGGGCGCGCGAACTCCGTTCGTGATCACCGATTGCAGCGCGCTTGCAGCGGAGGCCACCCGATCGAGATCCTGTCCCGCGCGTTCCGCCCCCGCCTGCGCGGCCCGCTGCTTCAGCTCCGCCACAGCCGTGATCACGGAACGCAGCGGCTCAGCCAGCTCGGCCGACAGGCGTTCGAGATCGACATGCGCCGCATCGGCCCGCACCAGATCGTTGATGATGGCGAGCAGCCGCTGCGCGTCCTCGTGTACGCGGCGCAGGCCCGGCCCGAGCGCCGCCTGGTCGCCATCCGCCGCATCCTCGAGCAGCATCTCGCTGTAGCCGATGATGTGGTTGAGCGGCGTGCGCAGCTCGTGTCGCAGGTAGGTGAGCGTTGCCCGATCCATGCTCACGAAGCGGACGCCTTTCCGAGCAACGCCTGCATCTTGGACAGCAGCCGGGGCAGCTCGACCGGTTTGGTGTCGAAGTCGTCGCACCCTGCCGCCAGGGCCTTCTCGCGGTCGTCCGACATCGCATGCGCGGTGAGCGCGATGACCGGGATGTTCTGCGTCAGGGGCGCTGCCTTCAACCGCCGCGTCGCTTCCCAGCCATCGATGCCGGGCAGGCTCATGTCCATCAGGATCAGCGCCGGGGCTTCGCTCTGCGC
>CAYNFN010000460.1:0-14858 GCA_964396485.1 uncultured Alcaligenaceae bacterium | reverse complement strand
TGCATGGCTGTCTCCTTTTTTATCGGGTCAGTTCAAGGTCCGGGCGGCGCGGTCGGCGAGGGCCTCGCACACGCGCTCGAATTGGGTGGTTTTGTCGAAGAATCCGGCGACGCCGAGACGCGCCGCTAGACGCCGGTAAGGCTCGGTAGCGAAGTTACTCAGCATGTAGACAGCGATTTCCGGCGCCTGCTCGCGCAGCGCTCGCAACACATCGAAGCCGGTACCTTGCGCCAGCCTCACATCGAGCACGACGGCGTGGGGGTGCAGATCGAGGATTTCATGGATCGCCTCGTCGGCACCGGCCGCGTGTCCGACGCTGTGCACACCTTCAATCGATGCAAGCATGTCCTCGAGGCGCTCGCGGATCAAAGGCGAACTCTCCACGACGAATACGCGCAGATGGGGGCTGGGGTCGGAGGGCGGGCGAACAGCGTTTTTCATGCCGCCCAGTGTGCGGGGAGCGTCCACGCCAGGGTATCGGCGCACCCTTAAAGCGGGGATAGGATGAATGGCCGGCGGCAGGTAGGAAAATTCCTACCCGTGCCGGATCAGGATCCGGGGTTGCGATCGAGCAGACCGTGCTCCAGTGCGTAACGAACGAGTTCTGCGCCGCTGCCCAGATTCATCTTTTCCAGAATGCGGGTCTTGTGCGTGCTCACGGTCTTGACCGAAAGGTGAAGCCGCCCAGCGATTTCGGTCGGTCCACGTCCCGCGGCCAGCATGCGAAAAATCTCGAATTCACGGTCGGAGAGCTGCGTATGCGGGGGCGCGTCGCCCTTGCCGGTGTCCGCCATGAGGCTCGCCGCCGCCGCTTCGGTGATGTGCACCCCGCCTGAGGCGACCTTGCGGATGGCGCCCACAAGCTGCTCGGAGGCGCTGTCCTTGGTGAGATAGCCAGAGGCACCGGCCTTGAGCGCGCGCGCCGCATACTGATGTTCCCCGTGCATGGACAGGACCAGGATACGCAGCTTTGGTCTCTCGAGCTTGATGCGCTTGATAAGCTGGATGCCCGCCAACCCGGGCATCGACATGTCGATCAGCGCGAGATCGAAATCATCGGCCCTCACCAGCGCCAGAACGTCGTCCCCGGTCGCCGCTTCGGCCGCAACTTCGATGTCGGGAACGGCAGCGAGGATTTGCCTGAGCCCGTCGCGCACGAGCTGGTGATCGTCAGCCAGGAGCAGGCGGATCATGCGCCGGACCTTTCGCGGCGCGAATTCAGCGGCACGCGCAATGCCACCCTGGTCCCGCCCCGCGGGGCGCGCCCCACTTCGAGCGTGCCGCCAACGTAGGAAACGCGCTCGCGCATGCCCTTGAGACCGAGCGAACGTGATTTCGCCAGATCTTCGGGAGCGATGCCGCGGCCGTCGTCTTCGATTTCGAGACGGATGCCGTCATCGTCGGCGGCGAGCAGGACCCACGCATTGCGGGCGTGCGCATGGCGGGCGATGTTGGTCAGGGATTCCTGAAGCGCACGGTACACGGTGTTCGCCAGATTGCGTTCCAGGCCGGCAAGTTCCTCTCCGGGCGCCATCCGGAAATCGCACTTCACGCCGGAGCGCTGCGCGAACTCCTCCACCAGCCAGGCGGTGGCGTCGGGCAGCCCGAGGTCATCGAGCATGAGCGGCCGCAGATCGGCGGCGATGCGCCGCACCGAAGTGACGGTCTGATTCAGCGTTTCGCCCATCTTTGCGGCCTTGGCGGAGAGATCCGGGTCGCCGCCGGGAAGGCGTTCCTGCATCCAGCCGAGGTCCATTTTCAGCGCGGTGAGCAACTGACCGAGTTCGTCGTGCATTTCGCGGGCGATGCGGGTCTTTTCCTCTTCGCGCGCCTCGAGCACTTGTGCCGACAGCGCGCGCAGTTCCTCCTGCCGCCGCGTGAGCTCGTCTTCATACTGCTTGCGCAGGGTGACGTCGCGCAGGATCACGGTATAGAAGCACCGTTCGCCTTCGGTCGCCTGCGATATCGAGGCCTCGATCGGGAATTCCTCGTCGGTGCCGGCGCGCAGCGCCCATAACTTCGTCACGTCGCCCATGCGCCGGCTGGTGGCGCCGGTGCGCCCGAACTGCTCGATGTGGCCGCGGTGCGCGGCGCGAAACCGTGCCGGCAGAAAGCGATCGAGCGAGGTGCCCAAAGCGTCCTCGCGGCGGCAGCGAAACACCTGCTCCGCGGCACGGTTGAACAGCACGATTTGCTGGGATTCGTCCACTGTGATGATCGCGTCCATTGCCGAATCGACGATGGCGGCCAGGCGTGCCTGGGTTGCACTGAGCGCATCTTGCATTCGCACCGTTTCGGCTTCGGCGCTCATCGCGACCCACACCACCGCGAAGATACCCGCGCCGACGATGGCAAGATCGACGACCAGATCGGTGGCTGCAAGCCAGGGTACGTCGTCCCCGAACTGCACCGCGGTGAAATTCAGCACCACGATCCCTGCCGCGCCCGCGACTCCGGCCGCGATCATCCAGGGCTTCAGCCAGCGCAGGGAAGACCATGCCCGGGCACGGGTCATCATTCTTCACCTTGCCCGCACCCGGAGCACCCGAGCCTAGGTTGATTCAGGTCAAGGCCCCCGCTCTGGCGTTTGCCATGATATTTCTGGGAAATACGCGAGGGAGTCGTCGTACACATAGGTTCGTGCAATGAGTTATCCATCCTCGGAACTGGTAATCGATCCGGTGCTGATCCGCAATTACGACGTCAGCGGCCCGCGCTACACGTCTTATCCGACCGCGGATCGCTTCGTCGAGGCCTTCGGCGAAACTGAGTGCAGGCACTGGATAGGCAGCCGCAACATCGGCGGCATCAAGCAGCCGCTTTCGGTGTACGCGCACCTGCCGTTCTGCGACACCATCTGCTATTACTGCGGGTGCAACAAGGTGGTGACGCGGGACCACGGGCGCTCGGCGAAGTATATCAAGTACGTCGCCAGGGAACTGGCGTTGCTGTCGCAATCGCTGGGAGCCGAACGCGCGATTTCCCAGATGCACTGGGGCGGCGGTACGCCGACGTTCCTTTCGCGCGGCGAAATGCGCGAACTGATGTGCGCTTTCAACGAGCAGTTCGAGCGCCGCCCCGACTTCGAATGTTCCATCGAGGTCGATCCGCGCAAGGTCGAGCCCGGCACGATGGGATTTCTCGCCGAACTCGGCTTCAACCGCGTATCGATCGGTGTGCAGGACTTCGATCCGGAGGTGCAGAAGGCGGTACACCGGATTCAGTCGGAAGAGGTCACCCGCCGCGTGATCGACGAGGCGCGCGCGGCCGGCATGCGCTCCGTGAACCGTGACCTCATCTACGGCTTGCCGAAGCAAACGCTGGACGGCTTCGGCGTCACGCTCGACCAGGTACTCGCTCTCGATCCTGATCGCGTTGCGCTGTACAGCTACGCACACCTGCCGCGGATGTTCAAGCCGCAACGGCGCATCGCCGAATCCGAACTGCCGTCTGCGGAGACCAGGCTGCAGATCCTCACGCTCGCGATCGGCCGCCTGACCCGGGCGGATTTTCTCTACATCGGCATGGACCATTTCGCCAAACCGGATGACGACCTCGCGGTCGCGCAACGCCAGGGCCGCCTGCAACGCAATTTCCAGGGCTACTCGACGCACCCCGAGTGCGACATGCTTGGCTTGGGAATATCCGCAATCGGCCGAATCGGCCCGACTTATTATCAGAACCTGAAGACGCTGGAGGAGTATTACGCGGCGCTCGACGCCGGACGCCTGCCGGTGTGGCGCGGCATGGTGCTGACCAAGGACGATCTGGTCCGGCGCGCCGTGATTCAGGCGCTGGCCTGTCATTTCCGGCTTTCGATCGAGTCGATAGAATCATCCTATCTGGTGGACTTCGCCAATTATTTTTCAGCCGAGATCGAGGACCTGCGGCGCCTCGAGGAGGATGGGCTGGTCGAGCTGCAGCCTGACTGGATCGTGGTGACGCCGAAAGGCAGGTTGCTGGTGCGCGTGGTATGCATGGTGTTCGATCGCTATCTCCGGGAACACCGGCAACGCGAAGGCTATTCCAGGGTAATTTGAGGCAGACATGACGCCCGAGACGACGCTGCTTGCCGTATTTCTCGCCGGACTGCTCGGCGGCGGGCATTGCGCCGGCATGTGCGGCGGGATTGTCGGTGCTTTGTCCGCGGGAGCCGGTTCGCGCTTGCCATTGCATCTCGCCTATAACGCCGGACGGATCGCGAGTTATACGCTTGCCGGGGCGATCGCCGGCGCGCTCGGCGGGATGGTGCTGTACTACGACGTACTGCCGCTGCAGCTCGCGCTCTACGTGCTTGCCAATCTGATGCTGATCCTGCTTGGCCTGTACCTCGCCGGATGGTCCTCGCTGGTGACCAGGCTCGAAGCGGCGGGGCGCCGTCTGTGGCGGCACATCAGCCCGCTGACTACAAGATTTCTACCTGTGGACACGGTGCCGCGTGCGTTTGCGGTCGGAACGCTCTGGGGTTGGTTGCCATGCGGGTTGACCTACAGCGTGCTGGCGATTGCTTTGGTGAGCGGAGGTGCGGCGAACGGGGCGGCCCTGATGCTTGCTTTTGGTTTGGGCACATTACCCAATCTGCTGCTGGCCGGATTGCTTTTGAGGCGTGCGCGATCCTGGTTTCAGGGTCGAATGGTTCGCTGGGTTTCCGGTGGCCTGGTGCTCGGTTTCGGTATTGCAGGGCTGGCGAATGCGGCGCAGTTGGGGGATCAGATCCGGCGTGGCGTCCTCTGTCTGATTTGAGCGCCGGTGTCCTGCGGCGTGGTGCGCGTGGCTGCGGCGGCTAAATCGCCAATCAGGCCGTCCGGAGGGCGGATCGGCCCTGTGCGAGCCCCGGCTACCTGCGGAGTCTGTCGGCGAGCGCCAACAGTTCGCTGCCATTGAATACCGGCAGCGAGCAACGCTTGTCGGTGCACACGTAGGCCGCCGCCGTGGAAAGCTCCGGGTACTGCACGTCAGGGTTGGGCATCGGGCCCTCGGTGCGGTCCCACCATTCCACCCGCTTGTATCCGCCGGGATAGCGCTGCGCGCTGCGGAACAACGCCCTCGCGGCGGGGTCGTCCTTGCGGCCGACTACGGTGAGGTGCACCGGGTCGTTTGAGAGTTCCAGGTCGGCGATGAGAATCCCGGCTTCGGTGCGCCTCTTCAGCGCCACTTCGGGGGTGACCAGAAAGCGCATCGCGCGCTCTGCGTCGTCGCGGTACTCCCGGTTCCCGCTGTAGCGCGCAAGCGCGTTGGCGAAGCGCGCCACCATGATGTTCTCGTCAATCTGCGGCAGCGGTTCCAGCACGCCCTTGCCTGAGGCGGAAGTGATGAAGCCGGCGGCGGCGCCTTTGCCGAAGTTGGCGCGGATGAAGCGCGCGGCATTCTCGGCGTGCCGCAGCCATTCGCGTTCACCGGTCACCTGATAAAGCGCGAGGAAGCCGCGCCCCATCGCCAGCGTGTCCTCGAGATACGGGCCGGCGACGTCGCGCTGATCATGGCGGAAGCCGCCGCCGGCAAGCGCGCGGTTCTGCAGCACCCAACGCGCGGCGGTCACCGCCCGCGCCAGGACCTGTTCATCGCCCTGCGCGGCGTAGAGCGCCGCCAGCCCCTGGATGATCCAGCCGTTCTCGCGGGCGTACAGATGCTTGTCGATGGCCGGAATGCCGAGCTTGCGCCGCGCCGAGTCGGACAGCGCGAAGTAGTCTTCGCTATGCTGGCCTTTCACAAGGTCGGCGTCCTGGCTGACGTAGAACGCGCCCTCGGGCGAAAGCAGGAAAGCGGTTACGTAGCGGTAGATGTCGCGCGCCGCATCGAGATAGCGGGCATCGTTCAGCGCCAGATAGGCAGCCGAATACACCCGCAGGTAGTCTGCCTGAACGAACATGATTTTCTCGAAATGCGGATGCTTCCAGTCGCGGTTGGTGGAGTACTGGTAAACGCCGCCCCACACCGGGTCGATGAGATTCAACGATCCTTCGAGGGTCTGGGTGGCCATCCTGCGCGCCTGCGCATCGCCGTCCCTGGCCTGCATCAGCGCGTACTCGACGGTGTCGCGGTCCATGAATTTCTGCTGCTGCTTCAGTCCGCCGATACTGAAATCGTGGCTGTCCACGATCTGTTTCCCGAGCGTTTGTCGCAGGCCCTCGGGAAGCAACGGGCTGGTTGCGTATTGTTTGACCGGTTCGCTGTCGCGGTATTTCACCGGGCTCGGGTCGGCGACGATCGCCTGGAGCAGTTTTTCGAAGGGACCGGGAGGGATGTAGCCGGAGCGCTTGACGATCTCCTTGCCGTCAGGACCGAATACGATGGTCGCCGGCCAGCCGTAGTCCTCGTAGCGCCGCGACAGGTCCGGGCGCGCGTCCTGGTCCACCTTGACCGCGATGAAGTGCCGGGCGATCAGTTTCACTACCGCGGGATCGTGGTAGGTCTCGCGCTCCATCACGTGGCACCAATGGCACCACACCGCCTCGAGGTCGAGCAGAACGAAGCGCTTCTCTGTGCGGGCGCGCTCAAACACCGAGTCCGACCAGGGCTGCCAGTCGATCTCGGGGGCAGCGCAGGCGGCCGCCGCGGCCAGAAGCAGTGCGGGCAGAGCCGGCAGAAGACGCAGGACGTGCATGACGGCCTCCTTGTTGGCTGAATATACGGCGGCGCGCGAGCGCCGGATGCGCCCGACGATCCGCCGCGGCCGCGCCGGTTGCATTTCTCGCTCAGACGACGAATACCGGCAAAAGGTGATTGATCTTCAAGCTGAAATCGGTATAATCGCGGCCTTCCTTGCTTCACTGGGTGCGCATCCCGGGAGGCTTTCCGTCCGAACCGTCGGGCAAACCCACAAGGAGATATATTGATGCGGCATTACGAGATCGTATTCATCGTCCATCCCGATCAGAGCGAGCAGGTGCCCGGGATGATCGAGCGCTACCGGCAGTTGGTCACTTCCCGTGCCGGACACATCCATCGCCTCGAGGACTGGGGACGCCGGCAGCTAGCCTTCCCGATTCAGAAAGTCCACAAGGCGCATTACGTGCTGATGAACATCGAGTGCGATCAGGAAACCCTGACCGAGCTCGAGCACGCCTACAAGTTCAATGACGCTGTAGTGCGCCACTTGATTGTGAACATGACCCGCGCTGTGACCGAGCCGTCACCGATGATGAAGGAAGAGAAGTCGCGCACCCTGGTGGGCGAGAGTGCCAAGCCGGAAGCCGCCGCGGAGAAACCTGTGCCGACGGCAGCAGCCCAGTAACGCAGTGGGCCGCAACCTGGTCGTCCTGACAGGTAAGCTGATCGAACGCAACGAACTGCGCCATACACCCGCCGGCCTGGCGGCGCTGAATTTCCGCATCGGCCATGTTTCGGAACAGGTCGAAGCAGGCAGGTCCAGGAGCGTCAACCTCGAGATCGAAGGCGTGGCCCTCGGCGAAGTGGCGCAGAAATTGAGCAAAGCGGCGCAGGAAGCGGAATACAGGTTCGAAGGTTTCCTGGCGATGAGAAGCAAGCTGTCCCGACAACCGGTGCTGCACGTGAACAAATTCGATTTGAATTGAGGATAGAGAGCCATGCCACGATTTGGAGGTAGCAAGGGTAAAGGCAAGGACAAGGGCAAGGGCAAGGAACGCAGCAATCGCCCTTTGTTCCGCCGCCGCAAGTTCTGCCGCTTCACTGCCGAAGGCATCAAGGAAGTGGATTACAAGAACGTCGAGATCCTGAAGGATTTCATCAACGAGAACGGCAGGATCATTCCGGCCCGCATCACCGGCACCAAGACACACTTCCAGCGCCAGTTGTCGGTTGCGATCAAGCGCGCGCGCTTCCTGGCGCTGATGCCCTACACCGACCTGCATTGAGGAGCCGGAGCCATGCAAGTCATTCTGTTGGAAAAAGTGCACAACCTCGGGCAGCTCGGCGACATCGTCAAAGTGAAAAACGGCTTTGCGCGTAACTTCCTGATTCCGCAAGGCAAGGCCAAGCGCGCCACGGACAGTGCGATCGCCGAGTTCCAAAACCGCCGCGTCGAACTCGAGTTGCAGCAGGGCAAGGCGCTCGCGGAGTCGCAGGCACGCGCCGCCAAGCTCGAAGGACTGATGATCCAGATCACCCAGAACGCCGGCGTGGACGGGAACCTGTTCGGCTCGGTGACCAACTACGACATTGCCGAGACGCTCAAGGCGCAGGGCCACGAGGTAACCAAGGCGATGGTGCGGATGCCGCAAGGGCCGCTGAAGCAGGTCGGCGACTACCCGATCACGCTCGATCTGCATGCCGATGTCACTGCAACCATCACCGTATCGGTGCTGGGAGAGACCGTCAGCTGAATCCGCAAGCCTCCGTCGCAAAAAAAGGGCTGTGAAAACAGCCCTTTTTATTTTTCCGCTTGCGCGCCTCATCGCGTTACGAATAATAGTCGGCGACGGTTCCTGTTTGGCGCCACATTTGTTCACCAACCCAAAACAACTCCGGCACAAATGGCGCAGTTCGCAACACAACGACTAGCGGACACCCAGGTCGAGCTGATCAAGCTGCCGCCGCATTCGGTGGAGGCCGAGCAATCGGTCCTCGGCGGGCTGCTGCTCGACAACACCGCGTGGGAAAAGATCGCTGACATGATCAGCGAGTCCGATTTCTACCGCGCCGACCACCGGCTCATCTATCGCAGCATCTCCAGATTAATCGAACATTCCAGGCCTGCGGACGTCATCACCGTCGCGGAAAGCCTGGAGAGCACCAGGGAACTGGAGAACGTCGGCGGAATTGCTTATGTGGGTGCGCTGGCGCAGAACACCCCCACCGCCGCCAACATCCGCCGCTACGCGGAGATCGTCCGGGAACGCGCGGTGATGCGCAAGCTTGCCGAGGTGGGCACCGAAATTGCCGATGCCGCGTACAACCCGATGGGCAAGGAGGCCGGACAGCTTCTCGACGAAGCCGAGTCGAAAGTGTTCGCGATATCGGAGGAAGGCGCGCGCGGCCGCCAGGGATTCATGGAGATGCCGCCGCTGCTCACGCAAGTGGTCGAGCGCATCGACCTCCTTTACAACCGCGACAATCCTTCGGACGTCACCGGGGTGCCGACCGGGTTTACCGATCTCGACCGAATGACTTCCGGGCTGCAACCGGGCGACCTGGTGATCGTTGCCGGAAGGCCGTCGATGGGCAAGACCTCGCTGGCCTTGAATATCGCTGAGCACGTGGCGCTCGAGGCCGGACTGCCGGTAGGCATATTTTCGATGGAAATGTCGGGCACGCAACTGGTGATGCGCATGCTCGGCAGCGTCGGCCGGCTCGACCAGCACAAGGTGCGCACCGGGCGGCTGGCGGATGAGGACTGGCGCCGGCTTACCGATGCCGTCGGCAAGCTCAACGAGGCGCCGATACACATTGACGAAACCGCCGCGCTCAACGCACTGGAACTGCGTGCGCGTACGCGCCGCCTGCACCGCCAGTACGGCAGGCTCGGCCTGATCGTGGTGGACTACCTGCAGTTGATGTCGGCGAGCGCGCAGGGCGAGAACCGCGCCACCGAGATTTCGGAGATCTCGCGCTCGCTCAAGGCGCTGGCCAAGGAGCTGAACGTGCCGGTGGTGGCGCTGTCGCAGCTCAATCGCAGTCTCGAGCAGCGGCCCAACAAGCGGCCGGTGATGTCGGATCTGCGCGAATCGGGGGCGCTAGAACAGGACGCGGACGTGATCCTGTTCATCTACCGCGACGAAGTCTACAACCCCGACTCTCCCGAGAAGGGCAAGGCCGAGGTCATCATCAGCAAGCAGCGTAACGGCCCGATCGGAACCGTGACCCTGGTGTTCCAGGGCGAATACACCCGCTTCGCCAATTTCGCCGATCCCGGACGTTTCTGAAATCGTCCCGCGGGACTAGCCCGTCGGCGAATCGTCTTCCGGAAAGTCTCTCTTGAATTCGCGCGCCGCCGCGGCGAGTTCCGAGTCCATTTTCTCCCGGCGGTAAATTGCCATCAGCTTGATCCACGCGTCGCGGTCCTTCGGATCCTTGAGGACCTGGAACTGCAGCAGGCTGATGGCGTTCTGTGTGCGTCCCAGCGCGATGAACCGGTCCACGTCGGTGAACATCGAGCGGGTGTTGTCCAGGGCCTGGTCCATTTCGAACAGAACTTTGCTCGATAACCCCAGCGACCGCGCGGGGGGGCCGCTTTCCAGTCTCAGGTCCACCTTGGTGCCGGGCTGCATCGCCCGGGTGACTGGTGCCAAGTGAAGGTCCATCTCCGGGGGCTCGCGCTGCGCCAACGGTTCGGTCACGGTACCCAGCGGGCGTGCGGGCAGAGGCTCCGGTCCGGCATCCAGCCCGTATATCGCGGTCGTGGCGTACGCCTGCCTGCGACCGAGGGCAAACCCGCCGACCACGCAAGCCACGGCTATCGCGGCGAACCCCGCCCAGTAGTACCACGGGAGCGGCTCGGTCTTGATCACCGTGCGGATTTCGGGCTTCGGCGCCAGTGCCGGCGGCGCAGGCCGCGCCGGCGCCTCCACGGCTTTCTGCAGCGCCGCCAGCGACTGCTCCAGCCGGGCGAGCTGGCTGTCTATGCTCTCCTGCTTCAAGCGCAGGTCTTGCACGCCGGATTCAATGCCGCGCGCTTTTTCCTCGAGCGCGAGCGGGACCACGCCCAGCGCCTGTTCGGCCTCGCACAGCGGCAGCAGGGCCCGGCATTCCTCGGGACCTGGCCTGTCGCCAAGCTCGAGGGCGCGGCGCAGCCTGACCGCTTCGCCCGGTTTGCCGACGACAGCCCGCCGCTTGACGGACTGTTTGACTGGGGTCGCGACTTCGGCAGCGGTTCCGGCATCAGACTGCGTCGCAGGTGGTGCTCGCCGCGCCGGTGGCACTGTGTCGCCGCCGCGCGCCGCCAGCTTGCCGGCGCGTTCGGACAGGCCGCGAAGCTCTGGAAAAAACAACACCGTCCCTGCCGCGACCGGCTTGCGCTTCCCATCCGGAAAAACCTCCGGATTCAGATTGACGACTTCCTCCACCAGCAGGCGCCGCAACTTGCGGCTGTTCGGAGAAATGGAGACGGCGAGGCTTTCGACCGATTCACTCGCACCGACCTTGAGCGTGAATCCCCGTGGCGGCCGTTGTGGCGATGTCTGCGCTGCCTTCGGGGCAGGCGGGATCAACATCGTGAAATGGCGCGCGTAAAAAAAAGCCCCTGGACACTGGACCCGAAGGACCAGTGCCAGGGTGGGGGAGGAAACGGGGGAGCCGGTGGACACTTCAACTGCGTCGCCTCTGGCGTTCAGCGTGAGGCGGGCAGCGCTCAGGAAAGGGGCATTGGAGCCCGGTGCGTCGCTCTCCGGCCCCATGGACAGGCATTCCTGGGTGATTCGTTCTTCGGGTAGTGCCTGCAGGGCGGCCACCGCTCTGAGCGGCTCACCCTGGAAGGAGCGGACGGTGATGCGCCACAGGTCTACGGGATCGGCGAGTGCGGTAGCAGGGGTGAATAATCCAGCGAAGGCCGTCATCGCCTGCCACGCCCAAAGTGGTGGTGGGAACGGTCTATGCACTCGCTTTCCATCTATATATTGTAGGGTTTCAGCGCATACGCACCATATGTAGTGGCAGGGAGTTTAGTCGGTTGGCGGGTGCCGTGCAATGCCCCGCGCATCGCTGGACGCGGCGGGTCAAGTGGCCCTTGACGGGCGTCAAGAACGTTCGACGCAAAGCGCGCCAAGGGAAGGGAAAGGCGCAAAGAAAAGACCAACGTTCTCGAAGGGGCACACCGCTTGAACGTGGCCAAGGTCTTGAACCTCGGAGAACCCGAAGAGGTCAAGACCCAGGCATAAAATTGAGAGAACTATGATGGACCGCGGGCGTACTTCCCATGCCAGGATCTTCTGGCCTCGGCATGCGAGCCACGGCGGATTCAACTGCATTTACCAACGAATCACGTTTCCTGTTTCTCTCTGTGTCCTCTGTGTTCTCTGTGGCGAAAGGTCTTTCTGACTGATGGGTCAGGACGCCGCGCGTGGCATCACAGAATTTCAGCCGCGTGGTCGGCCAGGCGCGATCTTTCGCCGCGTATCAGGGTCACGTGGCCGCTATGGGCCCAGCCCTTGAAACGATCGACGACGTAGGTCAGTCCGGAACTGCCTTCGGTCAGATAGGGCGTGTCGATCTGGGAAATATTTCCAAGGCACACGACCTTGGTGCCGGGCCCGGCGCGGGTGATCAGCGTCTTCATCTGCTTGGGGGTGAGGTTCTGCGCCTCGTCGATAATCAGGAACTTGTTGATGAAGGTGCGCCCGCGCATGAAATTGAGCGATTTGACCTTGATGCGGGAGCGGATCAGGTCGCGGGTGGCCGCGCGCCCCCATTCGCCCGCCTCGTCGTCGGTCTTGTTGAGCACATCGAGGTTGTCCTCCAGCGCGCCCATCCACGGCGTCATTTTTTCCTCCTCGGTGCCGGGCAGGAAACCGATATCCTCGCCCACCGGGACGGTGACGCGGGTCATGATGATCTCCGAGTAGACCTTGTCCTCGAGCGTCTGCATTAGCCCGGCGGCGAGCGTCAGCAGCGTCTTGCCGGTGCCGGCCTGGCCGAGCAGGGTCACGAAATCGACCTCCGGATTCATCAGCAGATTGAGCGCGAAATTCTGCTCGCGATTGCGCGCCGTGATGCCCCACACGTTGTTTTTCTGATGAGTGTAATCCGTGATGGTCTGCAGGATCGCGGTCTTGCCGCTCTGCTCCTTTACCTGCGCGTAGAACGGTTTGTCGGTTTCGTGGTAGATGAACCCGTTCACCATCAAGCTTGCGCACAGCGGCCCGTGCACACGGTAGAAGGTGCGACCTTCCTGCTGCCAGGATTCCATTTCCTTGCCGTGCTGGTCCCAGAAGTCGGCAGGCAGCTCGCGCACGCCGGTGTAGAGCAGGTCGGTGTCTTCCAGCACCTTGTCGTTGAAGTAGTCCTCGGCCGCCAGTCCCAGCGCGTGCGCCTTGATGCGCATGTTGATGTCCTTGCTGACCAGGATCACCTCGCGCTTGTCGTGCCCCTCCTGGAGATGCTTGACTACGCCGATGACCTGGTTGTCCGCCTTGCCGGCGGCCAGCCGCGCCGGCAGCTCGCCGTTGATCGCCTCGGTCTGCAGGAACAGACGGCCGGTCGCCTCCTTGGCGCCGGCGTTTTCCAGCGGAATGCCGACGGAAATATCTTGCACCGCCTTGGGGACGATCGCTTCGAGAAGGCGGCTGGCCTGCCGCGCGTTGCGCGCGACCTCGGACATGCCCTTCTTGTTGGAGTCCAGCTCCTCCAGCGTGGCCATCGGCAGGTACACGTCGTGTTCCTGGAAGCGGAACAGGCTGGTGGGATCGTGCATCAACACGTTGGTGTCGAGGACGAACAGCTTGGTGAGGGGTTGCAGCTTGGTGACTAGCGTGGGACCGGGCTTTCGCTGAATCATGAGTTCAATGTTGAGTTTTGAATGTTGAGTTTTGAATGTCGAGTGCTTAGTCAAGGACGCGGTTCAAGGTTTCCAATTCAACACTGCTTTACTGTGTTTCAAGGGTTTCAATTCAACATTCAACATTCAAAACTCAACACTGCCTTACTTCAGGGTTTTGACGAATTCGAGCACCTCCCGGGCGTGGCCGGGTACTTTTAACCCGCGCCATTCCCTGCGAACCACGCCCGCCTGATCGATAACGAAAGTGCTGCGTTCCACGCCCCGCACCTTTTTGCCATACATGTTTTTCATCTTCATGACGCCGAACACGTTGCAGACCTTTTCGTCGGGGTCGGACAGCAGCTCGAAGGGAAAACTCATTTTGGCCTTGAAGCCCTCGTGCGACTTGATGCTGTCGCGTGAGACGCCGTAGAGGGCGCAGCCGCGGCGGGCGAACTCGCCGTACAGGTCGCGGAACTCCTGACCTTCGGTGGTGCAGCCGGGGGTGTTGTCCTTGGGATAGAAGTAGAGGACCAGCGGGCTTCCCAGCGCTGCCGAGAGCTTGAACGTCCGATTCCCGGTCGAGGCAATCTCGAAATCAGGAACCTTGTGACCCACCAGGGTTGATTCCATTCCTGCGAGCTATGTTTACCGAAACCCCGGCTGAAAGCAATACCAAATTAAAGCCTAACCGCAGAGGCGCAAAGGCGCAGAGGAAACGCAAAGGAAAGCAAAGCAAAATTGGATGGAAAAACAAGAAAGAAGTGGGATAGTCGTCACAATCGCCATCCATCAAATGGGCGGCGAACGGTTAAAAATTCCCCTCAGTTTTTACCGGCTTCGATTGGTTTTCTCTGCGTTTCCTCTGCGCCTTTGCGCCTCTGCGGTGAAGATAAGAAGTGGATAGTCGCGACGCCGCGAATTGTCGATCGGCTGGCGGCATATCGGAAACCTCCCGCATTTTGTCACGCATCGTCTGGTTTTCTCTGCGTTTCCTCTGCGCCTTTGCGCCTCTGCGGTGAAGATTGAAAGCGGTTAGGCCCTAGTCAGGCGCCGGAGAGAAACTCCCGTCCCTGCAGCGCCAACGCCCCGACGCGGCCGGGAACCGGACCTGCCGCAATTTCATGAGGCGGAAGGTCCCGGGTCGCCAGCGATTCCAGGTAGTCGTGCAGCGAAGTCAGTTCGTAACCCTGAGCGCGCCATCCCTCAATCAACTTCTCGAAGACCGGGGCAAGTTTCATCCCCTCTAGTTCAGCGTGGAGCGTGAAAACGTGACCGGTGGCAGGCGAATGCCGTGACAATTCGAGCAGCCGTTCGGCGACGTTGCCGGTGGTCACGCCATCCACTCCGATCATCTCGTCCAGCGTGGGCAGGGTGGTCGGCAGCTGTGGGCAGGCGATGATCTCGGCCTGGTATATAGGCACAAACGGCCCGCTCCCACGGGTGTCCGAGCAATAACCGAAACCCA
>CAYNFN010000459.1:0-4044 GCA_964396485.1 uncultured Alcaligenaceae bacterium | reverse complement strand
CCGGTGCGCGCATTGGCGCGGCAGTGCGATGGCGCACGGCTGCCTACTTCGCCGCTCTCGGCAGCGGATTCATGTTCGTCGAGATTGCGTTCATCCAGAAATTCGTTCTTTTTCTCAGCCACCCGCTGTATGCCGTGGCAGTGGTGCTGTTCGCGTTCATGCTGTGCGCGGGCCTGGGCAGCCTGCTGTCGCAGCATCTGCAAAAGGGGGTCGCGCCGGGTTTCGTGTTGCTCGTGCCGCCGATTGCGGCGATCGCACTGTTGTGCGGGGCCTATCTGATCTGGTTGCCCGGGGTCATCGACGCGCTGATAGCGCTGCCGGACGCGGCCAGGATCGCAATCACCGTGCTGCTGATCCTGCCGCTCGGCCTGAGCATGGGCATGCCGTTTCCGCTCGGATTGGAGGCGCTGGCAGCGCGAACACCGGCATTGGTGCCTTGGGCGTGGGGAATCAACGCCTGCACCGCGGTAGCCGGTGCGGTGCTGGCTTCGGTGCTGGCGATCCATGCCGGCTTCAACGCGGTACTGATCGTCGCGGTCTTGCTTTACGCATCGACGCTGGCGAGTTTTCCTGCGACGGCGGTGAAGCGGCAATGACGGCCCCACTGCGGGCACACGGCGTTACGGTGCGCGCAGCAGCGGCAGTACGAACTCGGCGAAGTAGGAAGTTGTCTTTGAACCCCGTGTCCGGCTTCGCAGGATTCCCTCTCGGTCGATGACGAATGCGGTGGGCGTCGGATACTTTTTCTCGAAGCCGCTTTCCTCGAGGTCGTCCACCATCACTCCCTGTAACCCGTAAAGCCCCACCATGCGCTCGACGCGGTGACGGTCCTCGAGCGGATCGACGCCGACGACGATGACCTCGAAGCCATAGACGCGGTGCTGTTCATAAAACGTCTCCAGGTTGCCGATCTCGTAGGCGCAGTGCCTGCAATAGCTGGAGTAGAAGTTCACCAGCACCACCTTGCCGCGCATTTCCCTCAGGTCGAAAGGCCGGCCGGAGAAAAACGTGCCCTTGAGTGCGGGTACGGGCTGGTCGACTTCGGGCACTGCCCATGCCGCCGTGGCGGCAAGCAGCAGCAGGACGAGGAGATTTCTTGCACGGTTCATCGAATAGGCTCCGCATGGCTTGAAGTCATGAAAGACGGATGCAGTCCGGGCTGGTTCAGGCCAGTATACTTTGCCGCACACACATGCAGAACGGGGAGGGTCCCGTAATGGCAGAGAACAACAGGGAAATCACCGCGGACTCGCAGGTCGCCAGGATTTTCGAGTGGCGGCGCGGCTTCAACACCATTCATCTCGTCGACATCGGCGTGCACCTCGGCCTGTTCCGGGCGCTGGCCGAGAAGCCGGGGCTGAACGGCAGGGAACTGGCCGAGCGTCTCGGCCTGCATGCACCGTATGTCGAGGTCTGGTGCAAGACGGCGTACGGTCTCGAGATCCTGGACGCGGATGACGCAGGCGGTTACAAACTCGCACCCTATTTCGACCTGATTCTTGCCAGTCCGACCCATCCCCGCTATCTGGGCGGCTATGTGCGGCTCGGCACCGAAGTCGCGGCGGAGGATTTCCGCCGTTGCCGCGAGGCGTTCCGGACCGGCGCCGTCAAGCCGTTCCAGGGCAGGGGCGATCACTTCAACCAGGCGATCGCCGAGTCCACCCAGGGGCTGCAGGTGGTGACCGCGAAGAAAATCCTTCCGGGTCTCGCGGGACTTGCCGACAAGCTGGCGGGCGGCGGCGCGATCCTGGAAATCGGCTGCGGCACCGGCAATTTTCTGCTGCAGGCGGCCAAGGCATTTCCCAAGGCGCGCTGTGCCGGCGTGGACATAGACGACGACAGCCTGGCGCAGGCGCGGCAAAAAGTGCAGAAGGCGGGGCTGGGCGCGCACATCGCGATTCACAAGGAGAAGGTTGACGACGCCACGGGGGCGTTCGACGCCTGCGTGATGATCGAGGTGCTGCACGAGATCGCTCCCGGAGTGCGGCCGGCGGTGGTGAGCGCCGCGGCGCGCACGCTCAAGGCTGGCGGCTGGATGGTGATCGTGGACGAAACCTATCCTTCGACGCTGGCGGAAATGCGCCGGCCCGAGTTCCGGTTTCCGTTGCAGACCGGTTTCGAGGAACTGCTGTGGGGCAACGTCATTCCGACCCGCGAAGAGCAGGAAAAGCTGCTTCGGGATGCGGGGCTCAAAGGGCCGATCAACCGCGAACTCATCGGTGAAGGCTTCACCGTTCTGACTATTCAGCGCTAGGAAGAGCGCTTACCACGGAGGACACGGAGGACACGGAGGAAAAGCAAGAGCAAGAAAAGTAAGTGCGGGCAAAAACCTTTCGTGGGCTCATGACCATCGCAGCGAAAGTTGGCGGCACAGGTTAGCAAACAGTTACTCGCTCTTAACCCCAACTTGCTTCTCCTCGTTTTTGTTTTTCCTCCGTGTCCTCCGTGTCCTCCGTGTCCTCCGTGTCCTCCGTGTCCTCCGTGGTGAGTCGTGTGGTTTTCAGACACCGAAAAGAGCGCGTTCGAAGAAGAGAAACAAGCCGAGGGTGAGCACGATTGCGGAGATCGTCGCGACCAGTTTCGGTTCCCACGGCTTGCTGCGCGTCAGCACCAGGATAGGCACGATCAGCAGCACCACGAACGCCTGCCCTGCTTCGATGCCGAGATTGAAGTTGAGCAGGGAGGCTGTCGGGGTCTCGCGCGGCAGGCCGATTTCGCGCAGCGCTTGAGCGAACGCAAAGCCATGCACCAGGCCGAAGACAAGACTCACGGCCCAGCGCCGCGTGATCGCATATATTGGAAACAGGTTTTCGGCGGCGACGTAGGCGATCGAAGCCGCGACCAGCGCCCCCGCCAGCCGGTCCGGAATCGTCACCAAGTCGAACGCCGCCAAAGCAAGCGTGGCACTGTGCGCCGCCGTGAATGCCGCAATGATCTCGATGAGCCGCACCCAACCGCCGCCGCGCAGCATCAGCACCAGCAGAAAGAGAAGGAGATCATAGCCGCTGAGAACGTGCGCGAACCCGAGCGGAAAGTAGCTTCCGGCGGCGCGCACGGCACGGGCCTTTTGTCCGGGCGACCAGTTCATCTCGCGCATTTCGGCTTCGAACGTGAACTGATCGCTGCCTTCCGGCCCCACCAGGAGCGTGAGGGTATGGTGGGAGGCGCCCAGGACATCCGCCATGTCGTCACGGATGCTCAGCTCCCGAACGTCGCCGGCGCAGGTGAAGTCTACGGTTCCGGTAACGCTGATCGAGTCCGCGGAAGGCACAAGGAGTTGTCCGCCGGAGGGCGCGCAGGCCGTGCCATCGCTGGCGAGCCAGATCTTCCCGCGGATGGCTTCGATGAGCGGCCGGTAGTCCGGTGCCACGCCGGGCTGGCCGAGGCGCATCTGCTCGGCGAGCGCGCCTGGCGGGATGTCGTGCAGGGTCACGCTGTAGCGTACCGTGTGACCGGATAACGCGACGCTGGCAAAACCGGTGTTGCCGCCGGAGTGGGCGCCGGCGACTGCAGACCAGATAAGAAGAAAGAAGATCGCGAACCCGCCGCGAATCATTTCTTCGAAGGTCCCTGGCCGGATTTTTCCGCTACTGCCTGGATCAGGTTCAGCAGGTTGTCGATCTGATAGTTGGCGATGGTCACGACGTAATTGCCGCCGACCGGCAGCACGTAACGGCTCGAGCCGTCGGGCGCGACATCGCCGACCGCGAATTGCGCCATCGGCAAAGGACTGCCCTTGGCATAGACGATGATGATCATCTGCGGCGAAGTGAGGCCGTAGGTTCCCAACTGCACGTCGAGCTTGAGCTGGCGCTCCATCCGCGTGCGTCCCAGCGCGGCGAACGCCTTGTCGATGGTCTGCGCCTGGGCCGGATCGGTCTGGTGCGCGTGTGCGGCTTGCGCGTTCGCATGGACGCCGTGGTAGAACCAGGCGCCACCCGCGTCGCGCTCGAACCGGTGCAGGGTTCCCGCATGTCCGATCTCGATGGCGCCAAGATCCGCGATGGGTGCGGGAATCAGCACGCGGGAGCCTTCGGCTCCGGG
>CAYNFN010000458.1:0-1988 GCA_964396485.1 uncultured Alcaligenaceae bacterium | reverse complement strand
AGCCTGAAGCGCATCGCTATGCTTATTTACCTCATAGAGTTTATCCGCACGTGCGAGAGCCTCTTCGGCCGTCGCCGGAGACAGCGTCGAGTTGAATTGCGAAATCAGGGTTGCCGCCGTAACGCTTGCAGGAGCCGCGGGAGCAAAGAAATAGATGCGCCGGTAAGCGGCCAGCGCCCGGGTTTTATCTGATCCTCTGTAGGTATCGCCGACTAACAAGAGAGCCGCCGGGTCGTCCTTGGCGGTTAAATCACTTAGCAGACCTGGCACGGCCGAGGTTTCGCCCGACTTGATTGCGAGACCCGCAATGCGCATCTTCGCATCGCGAGCGCGAGTCGATGATTGGTAGTCTCTCGCTAATTGTTCATAGGGGATTCGCGCCTCGGCCAGGCGGCCGGTTTGCTCGAGTGCATTGCCTCGCATGAATAGCGCATAGTCACCGAGCGAGGTATGGTCACGAATGACACTTGTATCAAGCAGCGCGGCAGCTGCCGCATAGTCGTTCGCGCGAATCCTGATCCTTGCGCGTACCATTCTCGCCAGGCCCGCCGCTTTGGTTCTGGGAAAGTCTGACTCTATCCGCGCCACGACATCGTCGGCGGGTAGTATGCCGCCGCGCGTCTGCGCGCGCAGGTTGTCGAGAGCTCTGACTTCGGCGGGGGTTTGCTGTCGGGTCAGACAGCTTGCGGTCATGAAGGTCGGGAGCGAGGCTCCGACGACAACGGCGAGACCAATCAGAATGAGGATGAGTCGATGCTTACCAAATTTCCTTAACAACTTCTGTGCTCCTCCCAGGAGTTACCGGTCGCAAGTTTGTAGCTTGGGGGAGGGGACAACAGGTTTAATTGGGCCGCCAAGTTAGTGACGCCTCACGCGGAAACAGTTGCCCCGGGGTAAGCACTCCCCAGTTTCGCAACGTCACCCACTGCCAGCGTGGTAACCAGCTCGTGGTGGAAGTAATCGAACTTCTGCGCCACTTCCGGTTTCACGCGTTTATCGTACATATCGCGGGAACGATCAATATATTCACGCAAACGCGAATAGAGATCATTCTGTTCGCGACCGTCCGCCACTTTCTGTTCGTTGTAGAGCTTGATCTCGGAAACCAGCAGTCGAGCAAAACGCTGCGCATCGATGTGCAAACGTCTTTCTTCTTCGCCTTCAACCTCCACGGGCAGTTCCACATCCGTTCCGTACCGTCGGCGGGGGGCAACTGGTTCGGCGACTGCCGCAGGTGGTGGCGGTTGTGGCGTGCTCGTAACTTGATCAAATTGTGCGTGCGTCTCGTATCGCGCGGGCGGCGTTTCGAATGGTGGGGCCTCGTGTTGGGGAGGCCCCTCGTATTGCGGCGTAGGTGTTTCGAATTGCGCGGGCGGCTCTTCCGTGGCGAGGGGCGCTTCCGATACGTAAGGCTCGGCCGCCACCTCGTATGGCTGCGGCGCAGCCTCTTCGAATGTAGCGGCGGGAGCCGGTTCCCCATATTCACGCTCCGGCACGTAAGCCGGTGCGGATGGTTCCGGAGCCGGCGCCTCCGCAGCGGGTGCGGGCTCAGGGGCCGGTTGTACTGCTGGAGCCTGACCAGCCAGCAGCTCCACGGCCATTCCCGAAACTCTCACTAGCGTCTCGAGAGCTTCGAGGTTGATGGCTTCAGAATCCAATCCGGCAGAGTCGGCATAAAGCACTGCCACCGTTCGGTCGCGCACGGTTAGCGGGATGGCGACCATTCTCTGCGGCGGTTCTTCGCCGAGTCTGTTGAGAATCAGATGATCCTCGGAATGAGAATGCGGACCACCACGCCAGGTGGTCCGCGATCTGGCCACATCGCCGATGATGCTATCGGCGGAGACTGCGACGGAGACCTGTTGAATAGTGTTGTCGCCGACCGTGCCTTGAAATCCGCGTCCACGCCAGCCAATAGCGCGCTCACCTTTGATCGCAAAGAAAGCGACCCGCGGCGCGAACGACGCCGAGCGGTTAACCAGAGTCTT
>CAYNFN010000457.1:0-8708 GCA_964396485.1 uncultured Alcaligenaceae bacterium | reverse complement strand
AGCGCAAGGTCGCGCTGATTGGTGAGGCTCTTGGTGGGAACGACGGAGATTTTCCCCGGGGTCGGCTGCTCGTGGTATTCGATCGCCGCTGACTCTAGCTCCAAAGCCATTCTTGTCTCCTCTGGGTATCGTTGTGGGTTCGCTGCACCAACGGGCGGCGAAATCGTCTTTTTCGGGCCGCTGCAGCCGATAAGATACTGCGGGTTGCGGTCCGGCGGGTGGCTTCATTGAATCCCCTGTATGCACGTCTGGCGGCGCTGCAATGCGTGCCTAGCGGCCGGTGCCTGCGCTCCTGTTAGAATCCGCGGCGTTCCCAACTCTGCCCGGCGATCCAATAGATGAAAAGCGCCCTGTTTTCCCCGATTGAGCTGCGCGGCCTGCGGCTTCCCAACCGCATCGTGGTGTCGCCGATGTGCCAGTACATGTCCGTCAACGGCTCCGCGAACGACTGGCACCTGATGCACCTCGGACAGTTCGCGATGGGTGCGGGCAGCCTGCTGTTTACCGAGGCCACGCACGTGTCCGCCGTCGGGCGCATCACCCATCGCTGCCTCGGACTCTACAGCGACGACAACGAGACCACGATCAAACGAGTGGTGGATTTCTGCAGGAAATACGGCGTGGCGAAACTCGGCATCCAGCTCGCTCATGCCGGCCGCAAGGGTTCGGTGCATACCCCCTTCGAGGGCGGCAAGCCGCTGGCGCCCGATAACAATCCGTGGACCACCGTGGCGCCTTCGGCGCTGCCCTTCGGTCCGGGCTGGCATGTTCCAGCGGCGCTCACGAAACCCGGCATGCAGGAGGTGAAACAGCAGTTCGCGGATGCCGCGCGCCGCGCTGCACGCATCGGTTTCGACGTCATCGAACTGCACGGTGGCCACGGCTATCTTCTGCACCAGTTCCTGTCGCCGATCTCCAATCGGCGCGACGACGAGTACGGGGGCTCGACGGGCAATCGCATGCGCTTTCCGCTGGAAGTCTTCGAGGCGGTGCGCGCCGTGTGGCCGGACGATCGCCCGCTGGGCATACGGGTATCGGCGACCGACTGGATCGAGGGTGGCTAGACGCCGGAGGAAACGGTGGCGTTCGCGCTGGAACTGAAGGCGCGCGGCTGCGATTTCGTCGACGTTACCTCGGGACAGCTCGATCCGCGCCAGCAGATCCCGATGGCTCCGGGCTACAACGTGCCTTTCGCGGAGAAGGTGAGGAAAGAAACCGGCATCGCGGTGATGTCGGTGGGAATGATCTCCCGGCCCCGGCAGGCCGAGGACATCGTCGCGGGCGGTAAAGCCGACTTGGTGGCGATCGCCCGCGCGATGATGGATAACCCGCGCTGGGCCTGGCATGCGGCGCGCGAGCTCGGCGCCGAGGCGCCCTACGCGCCCAACTACGTGCGCTGCAGCCCGGCAGTGTGGAAGCCTTGACGCCGAGCCGCATGACTTCGATCGCCCACGTCGCCGCCGCGCGCGGCCGCACAAAACTGAGGGGCAGGCCTATACTTTATAGCTTTCGACGACCTTCCCCAGCGTTCTGTGGAGAGAAGCGGACTCGCTCTCAACACGAATCTGCCCGGCGGGCGGGCAATGACAACAGTCTAAGCCATAGCAACGATATGACGCTTCGCTCGTGTCGAAGATCGGTTTCTAACGGTCGCCCGGGGCGGTGAGGTGGTAGAGCGCCCCGGAAAACTTGCAACGTAGCGGTCGGCTCATTGCATGAGGCTAGGCTCGATGAACTATAAAGTATAGGCCTGACCCCTTCGTTCCTTCGTTCGATGTAGGCCTGACCCCTTCGTTCGATGAACTATAAAGTATAGGCCTGACCCCTTAGTTTTTGCTTAGTTTCTTAGTTTCTTAGTTCTTAGTTCCAAACTAGTTCGTTTTAAATTGGATTTGCCATCATCCGGTGGTTGGAAAAGGATGAAAGCCACGAATCCGAACCTGACAACAGAGGATTTCGACTGGCTGCGCAGGATACAGGCAGCTACCGATGCGAAACGGGATTCGCCACCGGTTGCAATGGAATTCGCAGGCAAGCTTCGCGCGTTCGGGTACGTAATGCCGAATGGCCTCGGCAGTCTTGCAATTACAGATCGGGGACGCGGAGCGTTGCTGGATCAAGACATGCGGGACGCCGAAGAGCGCTGAATCACTGACCTAGCTCTCTAGAGTACCATTCGTTGGGGGGGCTCCATGGCGATATCGGGCAGGCATTCGTGGATCGAAGGCTCGGACGTCGTTTCGCTTTTTCCCACCCTGGTCTGGAAAATCCAGCTTCGAGCCGAGGTGCAGGAACCGATCGACGCAAGCGCGCTCGGACTGCTGCACTCGCTGCGGCAGGGACTGCCCGAGCTGAAGACCGGCGAGGCCTGGCAATCGGGCCATGACCTGCACCGGCGCGAGGAACTGCGCGAGCTTTGCGACTGCATCAGCCGGGCGGCAGCGAGCGTGCTGCAGTTCCTTAACATCGGCGAACGAGCGATCGAAAACACCGGCTGCTGGGCGAATCTGTATGCGCCGGGCGCCGCGCGCACAGCCACCCCAACAATTACCTGAGCGCGGTGTACTACGTGCACACCTGGCCTGGCGCCGACAGCATCAACTTCCACGACCCTCGCAGCCAGACCGGCGTCATCAGGCCACCGGTCACGGAGCTCACTGCCGCCAACACTGATCAGGTCGTGGCACAGGTTAGAAACGGTACGCTACTGGTTTTCCCTGCGTATTTGCATCACTCCGTCGATGCCAACGCAAGCGGCGAGACCCGTGTGAGCGTGAGCTTCAACTTGATGTTTTCCGCGTTCACCACCGCATTGAGCACACCGTTGTGGGGCGATGAATGAGGCGGCTTGCGCCGTTCCGCCGTGCTTCTTCTTATCCCTTGTTCCCTGCGGCCTTCTTTTCGAGGATATTGCTCAACACCAAAAGGGTGACCGGCCAAAGTCCCACAAAGATTCCCCACCGTTCCGCGTGAGCTTCCATAAAGGCCGCTTTCAGCACGGGGTCGGCGATTTCCGCGATGACCTGCCTTCCTACTTCAATATCCGCGCCGAAATACCACATCAACCACGACAGCGGGATGGAAACAATTGCCAGCCAGAATAAGACTTGAGACAAGGTTTTCATGTCTTCCTCCTCCTGTAGCTCAGACTACTCAATGAACTGTCGGCCGTGCCGGCCGACAAGGCGAAACGCCCATACCGAAAGCACCCCCGCAGCGGAAAACGCCAGCCATGAGATCCAGAGCGGTACCGCCCCGCCGGCAATTTGGGCTGGCCAGCCCAACAGTAACCTGGCAACGTGCAGAAGCGCAATCATGCTAAACACGACGCCGGAAATCTGCAGATAAGCTCGCAGAGTTTTTACCTTACTCCTAAAGACCGGTTCTGGTGCAATTCAGTTTCACGTCCTCTCGGTGGCGGGCGTGCTCCCGAGCACGCACAGGCTAGTGGAATCTGGGACACAGATTGCCGACGGATTGGAGAAAGCAGGCGATGTGGCCGTGACGGCTACCTGGGCCGGGCCATCCCACTAATATGCCGCAGTCTGGCCTAAACTAAGCTTGCTTCCCGATTCCCGATTTCCGTCATAAACAAGGAGCGACGATCCATGACGAGACGAGTTCTGCTACTCGGCACCGGCCACATTGGCCGCGCCGTCGCACATCTGCTCGTTACAGCCGAGGGCGAACCGCGTTACGAAGTCGTGGTCGGCGACCGCTTGGTCGATCCCGAGGTACGCTCCTTATTCCCGGATCGCTGGTTCGAGATCGCTGGCGACGATATCGGCAGCTTCGCGCGCCGTATCCAGGGCCATGACATCATTATCAATGCCCTGCCTTTCCATCTTGCCGCTGCGGTGGCCAATGCCGCTGCGCAGGCCAAGGCACACTACTTTGATTTGACCGAGGACGTCTCCGCCACGCGTGCTATCCGCAAGTTGGCCGAGGGGGTCCCCATTGCCTTCATGCCGCAATGCGGACTGGCGCCTGGCTTCATTGGAATTGCGGGCTATGCGCTATCGCAAGGCTTTGACAAACTGGAGCGGCTGCACCTGCGGGTGGGTGCCCTGCCGCAATATCCCACTAATGCGCTGAAGTACAACCTCACCTGGTCCGTGGATGGGCTCATCAACGAGTACGTTCATCCCTGCGAGGCCATCGTGGACGGAAGGCGCATCGAACTACCAGCGCTGGAAGGCTACGAGACCTTCGCGTTGGACGGCGTGAATTACGAAGCCTTCAACACCTCCGGCGGATTGGGTACCCTTGCCGAAACTTTGGAAGGTCACGTGCAGTATCTCGACTACAAGACGATCCGCTACCCGGGCCACCGCGATATCGCCAAGCTATTGCTGCAAGACTTCGGGCTCGCGGGAAAACGCGAGACCATGAAAGACATTCTGCAAACGGCCATTCCTGCTACCGAGCAGGACGTGGTCGTGGTGTTCGTGACGGCGTCGGGCTTGCGAGGTGGGAAACGCACTCAGGTGTCTTTCGCTCGCAAAGTGTATGCACAGACATGGACTGGAATGCCCATGACAGCGATCCAGATTACGACCGCCAGCGGTGTTTGCGCCGTGATGGATCTTTTCGTTCAAGGAAAACTCCCGCAGTCTGGATACATTCGGCAGGAGCAAGTAGCGCTTACGGATTTTCTGTCCAATCGATTTGGCCGCGCCTACGAGGCCGCGGCCACTTGAGGGCAACATGAATCTACATCACGAAGTACAGATTCTGCTGAACGCTTTTGGTGCCTCTGGTGGCGACTCCACGGAAGGTCTTTGCGCCCGCTCACCCATTGACGGTTCCCGGATCGGCGGAGTCGTGCTCGACGACGAAGCGAGTATTCGAGAAAAGGTTGCCCGATCGCGGGAGGCCTTCCGGTACTGGCGAATGACACCGGCACCCAGGCGCGGCGAGTTGATTCGCCTCTTCGGCGAAGCGGTTCGGAACAACAAAGCGGCGCTCGGCAAGTTGGTCAGTATCGAATCGGGCAAAATCCTCCAGGAAGGTCTTGGTGAGGTGCAGGAGGTCATCGATATCTGTGAGTTCGCGGTCGGACTCTCGCGGCAGCTGCATGGGCTTACCATCGCCAGTGAGCGGCCGGGTCATCGCATGATGGAAACCTGGCATCCACTGGGTCCAAGCGTGGTCATCACCGCCTTTAATTTTCCTGTCGCGGTATGGGCTTGGAACGTCGCGCTTGCTCTCGTGTGCGGCAACACCATGCTGTGGAAACCCTCGGAGAAAGCGCCACTCGCCGCATTAGCCATGCAAGCGCTGTTCGAGCGGACCTGTCGGGAATTTGGGAATGCTCCAAATCAGCTCGGTCAGGTCGTATTCGGCGTGAGCGATCAGGGACGTATTCTTCTGGATCAACCGGAGATTCGACTTGCTTCGGCAACGGGATCGACGCGCATGGGCAGGGCAGTCGCGGCTCAGTTACTGCCCCGCTTCGTGCGCACGATCCTGGAGTTGGGCGGAAACAATGCGGCCATCGTCGCGCCCTCGGCGGACCTCGCCTTGACCGAGCGCGCGATCCTGTTCTCGGCAGTGGGAACCGCCGGCCAGCGTTGCACATCCCTGCGCCGGCTGTTCGTGCATCGAAGTCTCTTCGATGGTTTTCTAGGTCGGTTGAAATCGCTGTATGCGCGCATCAAAGTGGGCAACCCGCTGGATTCGGACACGCTGGTGGGTCCGTTGATCGACGCGCGCGCCTATGCTGGCATGTGCTCCGCACTGGATCGGGCCAAATCCGACGCGCAGTGGATCGCAGGTGGCGAGCGTGTCAATACAGACTACCCCGACGGGTATTACGTCCGCCCGGTTCTGGCGGCGATGCGTAAGCAGACCGACATCGTATTGGAAGAGACCTTCGCACCCATACTCTACGCCATGCCCTACGATACGCTCGAGGACACTATCCAACTGCACAACGCCGCGCGGCACGGCTTGTCCTCGTCCATCTTCACCAAGGATCTTCAAGAAGCTGAACTGTTCATGAGCAGCGCGGGTTCGGATTGCGGCATTGCCAACGTGAATATCGGCACCTCGGGAGCCGAGATCGGCGGTGCTTTCGGCGGAGAAAAGGATACGGGTGGTGGACGCGAGTCGGGCTCGGATGCTTGGAAGGCTTACATGCGACGAGCCACCAACACCATTAATTACTCTGGCGAACTTCCATTGGCCCAGGGCATTCGCTTCGAACTATGAGCGCGTGATGCATAAGTTGATCATTTTCAACCCCGGAAATTGTCACGCCGCGCTGACGTTGCGCTACCGCCATCCTGTGGAGTTGCGTGGTACTGGTTCGGAAATCGGCGTCGAGATGAGCGTGGTCACCGTCGCCAAGCACCGAGGTTCTCGCCAAATACACCGTGCTTGCAAAAGCCAAGGCGCTCAGCGCGTGTTCGGGCGTTTGACGCTTCCGGGTCTCCTCGAAGTGGCTCGGAGGTGCTGCGGCCGCGTGAGCACTTCCGGCCTGAGAATCTTGTCCACCTCCTTTCGGGACAACAGTCCCTCATTCACCACCAGGTCGTAGACAGACTGACCCGTTGTTGTCGCTTTCTTCGCGATGTAGGTGGCCTTCTCGTAACCGATATAGGGATTGAGCGCGGTGACGATGCTAGGCGAGTCCTTGACCATTCTGGCCAGATGCTTTTGGTTCGCGGTAATTCCCTTGACGCAGCGCTCTGCGAGCACTACACAGCCGCGGCTGAGGTGAGACACCGACGTGAACAGACTATGGGCGATGATGGGCTCGAAGGCGTTGAGTTGCAGCTGTCCACCCTCCGCGGCAAAACTCACCGTGACATCGTGTCCGATGACCTGAAAGGCAATCTGATTGATGACCTCTGGAATCACCGGATTGACCTTACCGGGCATGATGGTGGAACCCGCCTGCATCGGCGGCAGATTGATCTCGTTGAATCCCGCCATGGGTCCTGAGGACAGCAGGCGCAGGTCGTTGCAGACCTTGGATAGTTTCACGGCGATGCGCTTGAGCACGCCAGAGAGTTGGACGAAAGCCCCAGCGTCCTGGGTCGCTTCCACCAAATTGGGTGCGGTGATGAGTTTGACCCCGGAAATTCGAGTCAATTCCCTGCGCGCGAGGCGCGCATAGCCGGGCACGGTGTTGATCCCGGTGCCGATCGCGGTGGCCCCCAGGTTGATTTCCTCGATCAAACGCGAAGCCTCGCGCAGTCGCATTCTGTCCTCGCCCAACATCACCGCGTAGGTGCTGAACTCCTGCCCCAAAGTCATGGGCACCGCGTCCTGCAATTGCGTGCGCCCCAGCTTGATGACCTTTACGAAGGCCCTCGCCCTTTCGCTAAAGGCTCGTTGAAGCAACGCCATGGCCTCCAACAGACCATCGATGGCGAAGTGGAGGCCCAGGCACACCGCAGTGGGATACACATCATTGGTGCTCTGGCTCATGTTCACATGCTCCAGCGGATGCAGATATTCATACTCACCACGGCGACGCCCCAAGTGCTCCAGCGCACGGTTGGCGATCACCTCGTTGGCGTTCATGTTGGTGGAGGTTCCCGCGCCCCCTTGGATGACATCCACCACGAACTGCGCATGCAGCTTGCCGTCACGAATCTCTTCACACGCCGCGACAATTGCCCGGGCACGTCGGCGATCGAGCGAACCAAGTTTCTGATTGGCGATTGCGCAAGCTTGCTTCACGCAGGCCAAGGCTATGATCAGATCTCCATGCAGAGCGATGGACGTACCGCTGATGGGAAAATTCTCCAAGGCCCGGAGCGTGTGAATGCCGTAGTAGGCAGTTACGGGAACATTGCGCTCCCCGAGCAAATCATGCTCAACCCTGTGGGCGGTTCTTGGCATCTCATCACTCCCCTTGTGCTCAAAGCGATAGCATACCTTGGGAGTCAGCGCCTAGGTTTCCCTAGGAGCTCATCGAGCGCGAGAAGGTGCACGTGATGGGACTAACCTCGCAGCGGATAGTCGTGCTAAACGGCGGCAGACCGCAACCTTGGTTTACTCCCGGACTAAAATTACATTTACCGCTTTGACGAGCACGCGCACTGAATCCCCCTGTTTCACGCCAAGGTCCGCGAGAGTGTCCAGCGTCATGACGGAGGTGATGTCGATCGGGCCGTCGACGCTGACCTTGACCTGACACATGAGGGAACCCTTTTTGATTTCAGCGACCTTTCCGACAACGTTGTTTCGCGCTCCGTATTTCATGCGGCCCTCCAGAGAGGAGTTGCTATCGAATCACCGGAATTGGCACAACGAAAAAGCTAAGGTGATGATACGCGAAGCGGCGTGTTGGAGACGGGTGTTGGCGCAATGTTGATTCGGATCCACAAGAAACTCCCATTGGAAGCGATGTTCTCCCTGGTTGTAATGTTCCAGCGTGAGAGCGGCGATTTTTTTCAGGTCTTGCGGATTTAGTTTCAGGTCGACCAGCGCGCACAGTGCGAGCCAGCGTCAACGCCTCTCGGCGGCCGGCGCTTGCGTCGCCGGATACTCGGGGCGGATATCGAAGTGCAGCCGGCGATGGGCGATGCGCAGCGCCGACTCAGCCTCGGCGGGGCTCTCCGCCCGGGCGAAGATGAACCCCAGGTAGCTCGCCCCGTCGGGCGGCGGCGCAATGATCTGGCCGGGTTCCGCCGTGATCGTGATTCCGGTGATGGCAGGTACGCACTGTGCGTCGGCGAGGCCTTCGAGCCCGT
>CAYNFN010000456.1:0-6266 GCA_964396485.1 uncultured Alcaligenaceae bacterium | reverse complement strand
TCGACTTCGATCTGGCCAAATCGCAGAGCAACGACAATCCGGTGTACTACATCCAGTACGCCCACGCCCGGGTCTGTTCGGTGCTCGAGCAATGGGGAGGCGAGGCATCCACGCTGGTCAACGCAGATCCGGGGCCGCTCGTTGATGGACAGGAACTCGAGATCCTGCAGAAGCTGCTGGATTACCCGGAGACGATCGAAGGTGCGGCGCAGGACCTTGCGCCGCACCAGCTGGCCTTCTATCTGAAAGAACTGGCCGCGGCGTTCCACAGCTATTACAACTCGACCCGCGTGCTGGTCGACGACGAGAGCACCCGGCTGGCGCGACTCGCGCTGGCCAACGCAGTGAGACAGGTACTTGCCAACGGTCTCGCGATACTCGGGGTCAGCGCCCCTGAGAAGATGTGAGCTTGCGTTCGAATCTCTGAGGTAAACTTGGATTCCATGAGCCGCGACTACAAGAACAGCGGGTCTGCCGCGCCCAACGGACGCGGCGGACCGATGGGGGTCGGCATCCTGATCGGGCTGTTGCTCGGTCTTTGCATTGCGCTTGGCGTGGCGCTGTACATCAACAAGGGCGCCAATCCGTTCGTGCAGAAAGCGAAACCGACCGATGCTACCGGACGGGAAACGCCGGCCGCCGAGGCATCCCAGACGCCCTCTTCAGCCGACAAGCCGGCCAAGACCGCGGAGGTCAAACCGCGCTTTGATTTTTACAAGATCTTGCCGGGTACCGAGGAGGCGGTAACCGACAAGGAATTCAAGCGCACGCCGCCGGCCTCGAGCAAGGAGGTCTATTTTCTCCAGGTGGCGGCGTTCCAGAACCCGGCCGATGCGGACAATCTCAAAGCGCAGCTTGCGCTCGCCGGGATCGAGACGCGGATCCAGACCGCCACGCTGCCCGACGGGAAGGTTTGGCACCGGGTCCGGGTGGGTCCGTTTTCGAACCAGGATGAACTGGGCAAGTCCCGCGCCGCTCTGAAGGAAAACAATCTGGAAGCGAACCTGATCAAGGTTCGCGAACCGCCTCAGTAATCTCCAAACCGCTACGGGAAACCCTATGAACCGTTTTCACACAGCGCTGATCGTCGCGTCCGCTTTTCTTGCTCTGGGTTTCGCTCCGGCCGGGCTCGCCAGGCCGACTCCGGATGTCGAGTACAAGCTGATCAATCCCCCGCAGCCGGCGGCAGGCAAGGGTGTCGAGGTGCTCGAGTTTTTCAACTATGCCTGCTCCCACTGTTACGACTTCGAGCCGCTGCTGAAATTGTGGCTCAAGACCAAGCCCAAGGACGTGGAGTTCCGCTACGTTCCCGCAGTGTTCAACGAGCGCATGTTGCCGCTGGCGAAGACTTATTACGCCCTCGAAGAGTTGGGACTGCTCGACCGGATGCACGAAAGGGTCTACGAGGCGATCCATGAGAAGCACGTCAATCTTGCCGACCGGGGCGTGATGATCAAGTGGATCGCCGAACAGGGCGTCGATGGCAATAAATTCGAGGCCACTTACGACTCCTTCAGCGTGGACAGCAAGGCGCAGCGTGCCGGGCAACTCACCCGCAGTTACCGCATTACCGCCACACCCTACGTCGCGGTAACGGGCAAGTATCTGACCGCCCCTTCGTTGACCCTGCGGGCAGACGGCAACGTCGATCCCAACCGCTTTTTTCAGGTTCTCAACGACCTCGTCATCATGGGGCGGGGTGGCGCCAAATAGGCCCGCGGCAGGTATTCCCGTGGGGCGTTTTTTCGCCGCGCTGAGTTTCACATTCATCGTTGCCGCGTCTGGCGCAGCGGCCGCGGCAGAGCCGATGGAGGACGTGGATTACGTCCTGATCGCGCCTCAGCCGGGCGCCGGCGGCGGTCGCATCGAAGTCATCGAATTCTTCTACTACGGCTGCGATTCCTGTTATCGCTTTGAACCGGTGCTTGCCGGCTGGCTCAAGACGCTGCCGCCCGACGTTTTTTTCAGACGGGTGCCGGCATTGCGACGCATGGATTGGGTGCCCCTGACCAGACTGTACTTCGCGCTCGAAGAAGCGGGCGCACTCGATCGACTGCATGGTGAGGTCTATAAGGCGATCAACGAGAGGGGCATCAACCTCGGCGACTCGAGCGAACTGCTCAAGTGGGCCGAAATGAACGGATTGGAGCGCGCCAGTTTGGAGAACGTGCTGAATTCCGAAAGCTCGAGCGCGAAGGTGCAGAAGGCACGCGACACGACTGTCGCGTACGGAATCCGCGCCACACCGTCCATGGTGGTGGACGGCAGGTATCTGACCAGCGGCGGCATGCTCGGCAGCCTGGACGCGCTGTTGCCGGTGGTGGACGGCCTGATCGACAAGGCCCGCAAGGAGCGCGCCGCGAAATGACCGAAGCGCCGCTCAGGGTCGTCATCACCGGCGCTTCGAGCGGAATTGGCAAGGCACTGGCGCACGAGTACGCCAAACGCGGTGCCACCCTGGGGTTGATCGCGCGCCGGGGAGATCTCCTCATCCAGCTCGCGGGCTCTCTTCCGGTGCGCTCCTACGCATATGCCGCCGACGTTCGCGATGCGCGGGCGTTGGCAGCCGTGGCGGAGGAATTCATCGGGCGAGTTGGCTGCCCGGACGTGGTCATCGCCAACGCCGGAGTCAGTGCCGGTACGCTGACCAGCGATCCGCAAGACAACCAGGTATTCGAAGAGATCCTGGCAATCAATGTCACCGGAATGATGCTCACCTTTCAGCCTTTCATCGAAGCTATGAAGGCGCGCAATCACGGCACGCTGGCGGGAATCGCGAGCATCGCCGGATTCCGCGGGTTGCCCGGAGCGGCAGCGTATTCGGCCTCGAAAGCCGCGGCGATTTCCTATCTCGAGAGCTTGCGCGTCGAACTGACGGGAAGCGGCGTCTCGGTGGTGACCATCTGTCCGGGCTACATCGCCACGCCGATGACGGGCGGGAACCCATACCGGATGCCCTTCCTGATGGATGCGGATGTGGCGGCAAGGAAGATCGCCGGCGCGATCGCACGACGCCAGCGGCACTACGTGCTGCCGTGGCAGATGGCGGTGGTCGGATGGTTCATGCGGCGATTGCCGCGCCCGCTCTACGATTCCATGTTCAGTCGCGCGCCGCACAAGCCGCGCCGCAGCGTCACCTAGGCCGCGAGCGCGACTTTCATCCGCGCGGTCACGCGCGGATTCAGCGGAGCACGATCGCCAGTGCCGTTTCCAGATCGGCAAGCGCGGTCGCCGGATCCTCGACCTTGATGGTGCGCATGCCCATCGCCCTCGCGGGCTTGAGGTTGGCGCCCAGGTCGTCGAGATAAACGGCTTGTTCGGGAGCGATGCGCAGTTGTGTGCACACCAGCTCGAAAAAACGCGGTTCGGGTTTGCGTGCGCCGACTTTCGAGGACTCGATCACCGTGTCGAACAGGTCGAGCACCGCCTGGCATAGCGCGCCGCGCTGCGGGTCGCGGTCGAACCCACGGCCCGGCCCGGCGTTGACGTTGTTGGTGACGCAGGCGTTGGTGTAGTGCTGTTTGCATGTCCGGAGCGCACGCACCATCTCCGGCCGCACTTCGCCATAGAGGAGGTCGATTACATCCAATCCGTGTACTTCGTGTCCTGCAGCGCGCGTTTCCTCTGCGTACGCCCGGTCGAACTCTTCGGGGGTGAGTTCGGAACGCTCGAAGCGGGCCCAGGGGTTACCGTCGGGATTGATGGCATTGATATCGCGCAGGAAGTTCGCCGGCAGGCCGCGAGCCTGCTCGAAACGACGGAAGGCGACAAAAGGACTTTCGGTCATCACGCCGCCGAAGTCCCAGAGCACGGCGCGCACCGCCGGGTTCGGCATCGGTGCCTTACTTCTTGTTTTTCTTGTAGTTGTCCACCGCGCGCTTGAGTTCCTTGTACTCCTCGCACGGGATAGGCGTGCACAGCTTCTGCAATTCGACGAGATGCTGCTCGGCCTTGGGCAGGTTGTCGGTCAACAGGTAGGCCTCGCCGATGTACTCGTGTGCGTGCTTGTGCTTGGGATTGAGCTTGAGCGCTTCGATGTAGTGGTTGAACGACGCATCGATCTTGCCGGCCTTGCGAAAGGCATAGCCGAGGAAGTTGTGCGCATTCGCATTATTGGGGTCGGTTTGAACGGCTTTCGAGAGCAGATCGACCGCCTTGTTCCAGTCCTGCGATTCCACGGCTTTTTTGCCCTCCTGGTAATTCGGGTCGTCGCTCGCGGCAGCGTCATCGTCGCCCAGGTTGGCGGCCGCCAGCGGAACGAATGCGACCAGGAACGCCGCCAGCAGCGCAGCGATCAGCGATTTCAAACAGTTTTTCATTCTTTCCTCCTTCCGGCCCGGCAACTGGGCCGCCTACAGCTTTATATATAGCGCATCGGCAGCCGTTTGGGGGCCGTCGATGCGTTTCTATTCGACTGTCGCCGACTTTTTCGGGTTCCTCGACTTTTGATTCCGGCCGGCTACTCCACGGTCACCGATTTCGCCAGATTCCTCGGTTTGTCCACGTCGGTGCCCTTGGCGAGTGCCGCGTGATAGGCAAGCAGCTGCAGCGGCACGGTGTGCAGGATCGGGCTCAGATATCCGGCGTGCTCGGTCATGCGGATGACGTGGATGCCGTCGCCGGCCTGGATTTGGCTGTCGGCGTCGGCGAACACGTACAGCTCGCCGCCCCGGGCGCGCACTTCCTGAAGGTTGGATTTGAGCTTTTCCAGCAGCGCATCATTGGGCGCGATCGCGATCACCGGCATGTCCTTGTCCACCAGCGCCAACGGGCCGTGCTTGAGTTCTCCGGCCGGATAGGCCTCGGCATGGATGTAGGAAATCTCCTTGAGTTTGAGGGCGCCTTCCATCGCGATCGGGTAGTGCATGCCGCGACCGAGGAAAAGCGCATGCTGTTTGCCGGAAAAGCGCTTGGCCCACTTCGTCACTTCCGGTTCGAGGGCCAGAACCTGCTGCAACGCCGAGGGCAAGTGGCGCAGCGCATGCAAATGCTGCTTCTCCTGCTGCGCCGACAGCCGCCCGCGCAGCTTGGCAAGCACCAGCGTCAACAGGAACAGCGACGCCAGCTGGGTGGTGAATGCCTTGGTCGAAGCCACCCCGATCTCGGGGCCGGCGCGGGTGAGAAATTTGAGACTGACGAGGCGAATCAGCGTGCTTTCCGCAACGTTGCAGATCGCCAGGCTCAGGTTCTGGCCAAGGGATTTTGCGTACTGCAGCGCGGCGATGGTATCGGCCGTCTCCCCCGACTGCGAGACGGTGATGATCAAGGCGTCCGGGTTGGGCACGCTTTCGCGGTAGCGGTACTCGCTGGCGATTTCCACCGAGCAGGGTATGCCCGCGATCGCCTCGATCCAGTAACGCGCCACCAATCCCGCATGGTAGCTGGTGCCGCAGGCGAGCACCGTGACCGCGTTGACGCGCTTCATCATGTTCTCGGCCTCCACCCCGAACAGCTGCGGCGCAATCGACTGCGCGCCGGTCACCATTTCCAAGGTGTTGGCCACCGCACCCGGCTGCTCGAAAATCTCCTTCTGCATGTAATGGCGGTACGGCCCCAGCTCGACCGCGTCGGCAGAGAGCTTGCTCTCGTGGATGGCGCGCTCGGCTTCACGGCCATTGGCGTCGAAAACGCGATGGCCGTCGACTCCGAGCTCCGCAACGTCGCCTTCTTCCAGATAGACGATTCTCTTGGTGACCTGCAACAGCGCCGAGGCGTCCGACGCCGTGAAATTCTCGCCTTTGCCCAATCCCAGCAGCAGCGGCGCGCCCTTGCGTGCCGCCACCAGAGTGCCCGGATGCTTCTCGGACAGCACCGCAATTGCGTAGGCGCCCTCGAGTTCGGCGGCAGACTTGCGCACTGCCGCGAACAGACCACCTCCGCTCCTGAGATTAAGGTGGATCAGATGCGCAACGACTTCGGTGTCGGTGTCGGAGACGAATTTGTAGCCGGCCGCGCAGAGCCGCTCGCGGATCTGTTCGTGATTTTCGATGATGCCGTTGTGCACCACCGCCAGTCCGTCCTCGCTGACGTGAGGATGCGCATTGCGTTCGGTCGGCGCGCCATGCGTGGCCCAGCGTGTGTGGGCGATGCCCAGGCTTCCCTGCACCTTGGCCTGTTCCGCCATTTCGGCAAGCGCCGCTACCCGGCCGACGCTGCGCAGCCGGTGCATGCCGCCGTTGACGACTGCGAGCCCCGCTGAATCGTAACCGCGGTATTCAAGCTTGCGCAGGCCTTCGAGCAGGATGGGAACGACGTTGCGCCGCGCT
>CAYNFN010000455.1:0-3007 GCA_964396485.1 uncultured Alcaligenaceae bacterium | reverse complement strand
GAGCGCGTCCATGATCGGCAGCTCGGTGGTGCCGGGATTGCCGAACAGATGCGTGATGCCTTCGGCAGACAGCAGCTTCAGGAACGCGGCGCGGCCGGTGATGGTTTGGGTGGAGGGCAGATTTCGATCCATATACTCTTTGTGATGACTATGATTCGGGGATAAGGACAAAACCAGCTGGCCGGAGGCCAGCGAAAAGAGCGTTCAACGCAAAGGATTCTTTTTAATACCCCCTTGAGGGGTACGCAAAGGAACGCAAAGAACGCAAAGGAAATCTGAGTAAATGTGAGAATAACACCACGCTCGAGTCCAACACTACATACCACCCAATTTTCTCTGCGTTCGCTCTTTTCTTCTCTGCGCCTCTGCGTTGAGATGTGGGTTTCAATTCTGGGGTTCAAGAGAACAGAGTTGGCAGCTATCGAAGGCGCGTGCCGCACTTAGGACAGTGGGTCGGGCTCATGAAATTGGACCGGGTGGGGCCAAGGCCGCCGCACTTGTATTCATTGAGCGTCTGATACGGCAGCACGCCGCAGTTGGGGCAGCGGTACAGCGTGTTGAGCGCCCTTACGATGCGGGTGACCGTCACCGCAACAAGGCCTCCGGCGCCGATGACAAGCACCCAGGCAAGGTCTCGCGGCGCGTTGGCGAGACCAGCGAATATCACTACCAGCGCAGTCGCAGCGGCCGACGCGAAAACCCAGCGCCGGTTGGCCTTCCAGATTTCGGCGCGGCGTGTTTCGAATGTCGTATCAAGTATTCGGTCCATGAGTAGGTCCGGCTGCTCGAACGAAACGCCCGATGTCCTAATTCTCCGACGTTACCGGGGCGTTCTCAAGGTCAATACGCGTGCTTAGCCGATCACGGCCGTCCGGCCCTGCTGCTGGCACGCGCCGTCAGCAACACGTTAACGAACGGCGTGCCTTCGCTAATAGGCACTGCCTCGACCGCGAAGCCGAAGCTGTGCAGCATCGCGGTCCAGTCCGCGAGCGAGCGGTGATGATGCGACGGGACCCGCTGGCCCGCAGCGCATGTGCTACTTGCTCCAAGACGCGGTGTTGCGCCTCCGGTTCGAGGTACTGGAGTACGTCGAGAATGAATACCGCGGTCGGCGTCGCGCGCCACGGCCGGCCGGGCCGGAGAGATGGTCCTCGTGTACGGCTTCGCGCGGAGAGTCAGCCATCCTGGGCGCCAGTGCGGTGTCTGCGCGGCGGCAACCGGATGGCGTAGAGGATGACGATACGTTACCGCGCCGCAGCCGCGGGTTCTCTCGGCAGGCGGGTTGCCTGCGCAATCTCGGTAAGCGATTTCTCGATGATGCCGAGGCCTTCGTCGAGCACGGCGTCGGTTACAGTGAGCGGCACCATGATGCGGATTCCGTTGCCGTATACCCCGCAGGTAAGAATGATGAGGCCGTTCGCCAGCACCCGCGCGGTGAGGGCTTTCGCCGCATCGGCGTCGGGCTCGTTGCCGGCGCGCGTCTTCACCAGGTCGAAAGCCGCCATGGCGCCAAGGTTGCGGATGTCGCCGATCGGGGCGATATCGCTGCGCGCCTTCATCTGCTGCAGGCGCGAGACGATGCGCTCGCCTATCCTGAGGCTGCGTTCGGTCAGCTTCTCCTCCTCGATCACGTCGATGACCGCCAGCGCGGCGGCGCAGCCGATCGCATTGCCGGCGTAAGTGCCGCCCAGCCCGCCGGGCGCCGGAGCGTCCATGATCTGCGCGCGCCCGATCACGCCGGACAGGACGAATCCGCCCGCCAGACTCTTGGCCACGGTAATCAGGTCGGGCGACACGCCCGAGTGTTCAATCGCGAAGAACCTGCCGGTGCGCGCAAAGCCACTTTGCACTTCGTCGGCCACCAGCACGATGCCGTGCTGGTCGCACAACGCGCGCAGGCGGCGCAGGAAGTCAAACGGCGCGATGTAGTAGCCGCCTTCGCCCTGCACCGGTTCGACCACGATGGCGGCGACGCGCGCGGGTTCGATGTCGGCCTTGAACAGCTTCTCGATTCCGGCCATGGCATCGTCCACCGACACGCCGTGACCCGCCATCGGGAAGGGCGCGTGGTAGACCTCGGCGCCGAAGGGGCCGAAGCCGACCTTGTACGGCACGGTTTTGCCGGTCATGCCGGTGGTGAAAATGGTGCGCCCATGAAAGGCCCCGGAAAACGCGATCACGCCGGGACGGCCGGTGTAGGCGCGCGCGATCTTGACCGCGTTCTCGATCGCTTCCGCCCCGGTGGAGAGGAGGATGGTTTTCACCTGCCCCGGTATCGGCGCGAGCTTGTTGAGCCTCTCGGCTAGCAGGATGTACGTGTCATAGGGCACGACCTGGAACGCGGTGTGGGTGAAGCGGCGCAACTGCGCCTGCACAGCTTCCATGACCTTCGGGTGGCGGTGGCCGGTGTTGACCACGGCGATCCCGCCTGCGAAATCGATGTAACGCCGGCCTTCGACGTCCCACAGTTCGGCGTTTTCCGCGCGATCCGCATAGATCGTGCAGGCATTGCCGATACCGCGCGGCACGGCGGCGTTGCGGCGATCGATCCACTGCTGATTGGTCTGCCTGGTCTGCTTCATGTTTGCCCCCACATCTATGGTTTTTCCCTCGGCACAATGCGGAAAGGATACTACGTTGTCTGCTTAGCCCACGAATCGCGCAAAGTCACCGACCGGTTGAAGACCGGTACGCCGGCTTTCGAATCTTTCAGGTCCGCGATGAAGTAGCCGTGGCGCTCGAACTGGAAGCGCTCCTCGGGTTTTGCGTCCCTGGCCGCGGGTTCGCAATAGGCATGGACGACGGTCTTCGAGTGCGGATTGATGTCGGCAAGGAAGTCGCGTTCCGATCCGGGGTGCGTCACCGCGAACAGGCGGTCGTAGAGCCGCACTTCAGCATAGTAAGCATGCTGCACCGACACCCAGTGGATGTTGCCCTTCACCTTGTATTTGTCCGCGCCCGGCGTGCCTGACTTGGAATCCGGGTAGACCTCGCAATGCACCGCGGT
>CAYNFN010000454.1:0-1923 GCA_964396485.1 uncultured Alcaligenaceae bacterium | reverse complement strand
CGTCACCGGTACACCGAAGCGCACGCCCCCGCCAGTCGTGGACGTGTTGTAGCTCGCGACCGCCAGCGATGATGAATCCACGTCACGCCGGTAGATGTCGAAGCCACGGCTCACGCCATCGTCGGTGTAATACGGGTTGGTGTAGGAAAACGCGTAAGTCTGGTTGACGCTGCCGGTGTTTATCTGAAACGAAAGCGCGTTTCCGGTGCCGAAAATGTTGTTCTGCGACACGCCCGCCGACAGAATTACGTTCTCCGCCGTGGAATAGCCGACTCCGAAAGTGAGATTCCCGGTGGCGCGCTCGTTAACCTTGATTTCCACATCGACCTGGTCGGAAGTTCCGGGTACGCCCGGCGTGTCGATCTGCACATCGGAAAAGAAACCGAGCTTGTCGACGCGCTGTTTCGAGCGGGTCAGCTTTTCGGTGGAGTACCAGCCGCTTTCCAGCTGCCGCATTTCGCGGCGGATGACCTCGTCCCGGGTATTGGTGTTGCCGCTGATGCCGATGCGGCGCACATACACGCGGCGGCCCGGGTCGATATAGAGCGTGAACGTCACTTCGCTCGTCTCGCGATTAATCTCCGGCACCGGGTTGATGCTGGCAAAGGCATAGCCCTCGTCGCCGAGCCGGTCGCTGATCAGCTTGGTGGTCTCGGTCAGCCGTTCCCGCGAAAACACGTCGCCCTTTTTCAGCTTGATCAGTTTGCGCAGTTCCGCTTCCGGCGCGATCAGTTCGCCGGCGAGTTTCACGTCGGTTACGGTGAACTTCTTGCCTTCCGTGATATTGACGGTGATGAATATGTCGCGCTTGTCGGGCGTGATCGAGACCTGGGTCGAATCGATGGTGAACTCGAGATAACCCTGGTTCAGATAGAAGGTGCGCAGCCCCTCGAGGTCGCCCTGCAGCTTTGGCTTCGAGTACTGGTCGTTCTTACTGTACCAGGTAAGAAATCCGGGGGTGCGAAGTACAAATTCGTCGCGCAGGTCGTCGTCCTTGAATACGCTGTTGCCGACGATGTTGATCTGGCGGATTTTCGCCACCTGGCCTTCGGAAATGTCGAAATTGATCGCCACCCGGTTGCGTTCCAGCGGGGTCACGGTGGTGGTGATGCTGACGCCGTACTTGCCGCGGCTGATGTACTGATTCTTCAGTTCCTGCTCCGCCCGGTCCAGCAGCGCGCGGTCGAAAATACGCGACTCGGCAAGTCCGATCTGTTTCAGCCCTTCCTTGAGCTGCTTGGCGTCGATGTCCTTGGAGCCGGCGATGGCGATCTGCGCGATGGCCGGCCGCTCTTCGACCACGACCACCAGCACGTCGCCATCCTGTTCCAGCCGCACGTCCTTGAAGAAACCGGTGGCGTAGAGCGCCTTGACGGCGGCGGTCGCGCGTTCCTGATCGATGGTGTCACCGACCTTGACGGGCAGATAGCTGAACACCGTTCCCGCCTCAATGCGCTGAATGCCCTCGACGCGGATGTCTTTTATCTGAAAGGATTCGAAAGCGAGGGCGGGTAGGCTGACGAGGCTCAATAGGACCAGTAACAGCAGGCGCTTCTTCATCCGCGCTTAGGGAAGCTCTGCATAAGTCCCGTATGCGCGACCGAGGCGATTCGGGTCGAGGGCAAGACGGTGAGGACGCCGTGTAGCCGGACGGCTGTGACTCGTTAGCGGTACGCCCGTTTGCGGGAACAGCCGTATAAGCGCTCCGTTTACCATGTCTGACACAGCCTCCATGCGCTCCTGCCCGCCCCGAGGCTACGCCCGCCGAGTCCGGAGCGCACATAAGGAGGAGCCGACGCAGAGCGCCCGCTTGAGGCGCGGAGCAGGTTCCGTCGGCCTTGGCCGATGGATGCGACCCCGGAGCGGGATGCATCGTGGCGAATATGCGCGTGCTTGTGCGTGCCTCCGCGGTCACATCCCCGG